>JANOJW010000241.1:0-5728 GCA_031418955.1 Hyphomicrobiales bacterium
GCGTCGTCGACCGAGAAGCCGCCCCACAGCCACGTCACGATCGTCGTGCCGACGCCCGGGATCGCCGAGAACAGATTGGTGATGACGGTCGCGCCCCAGAACGACATCTGCCCCCAGGGCAGCACGTAGCCCATGAACGCGGTTATGATCATCAAGAAGAAGATGATGACGCCGAGGATCCACAGGATCTCGCGCGGCCCCTTGTAGGAACCGTAGTACATGCCGCGCGCCATGTGGATGTAGACGGCGATGAAGAAGAACGAGGCGCCGACCGCGTGCACGTTGCGGATGAGCCAGCCGTAGTTGACGTTGCGGCGGATGTGCTCGACCGAGTCGAAGGCGAGCTTGTCGTTGGGCACATAGTGCATCGCCAGCACGATGCCGGTGATGATCTGCACCGCGAGGCAGAACATCAGGATGCCGCCGAAGGTCCACAGGTAGTTGAGATTGCGCGGCGTCGGGAAGTCGACGAACTGCCCGTGCATCATGCGCATCAGGGGTAGCCGCTCGTCCATCCAGTAGCCGAGGCGCGACGTCGGCTTGTAGGTCGATTCGTGGTTGGCCATGGGAGCTTTCTCTTCCAGCCTCCGGCTGATTGTGTCTTTGCGCCTTCGGATGCCCACTCCGCATCCGGGGCGTCCGGCGGTACCTCAGCCGATCTTGATCTTGGTGTCGGACACGAACTCGTAGGGCGGAATATCGAGGTTGCGGGGCGCGGGCCCTTTGCGGATGCGGCCCGACTGATCGTAGTGGGAGCCGTGGCAGGGGCAGAACCAGCCCTTGTAGTCGCCCTTCACGTCGGCGATGGCCTGGCCCTTCGGGATGCACCCCAGGTGGGTGCAGATGCCGACCAGGACGAGCCAGTTCTCTTTGCCCTTCTTGACCCGGTTGGCGTCTGACGCCGTGGTCTTTTCGGGCAGTGCCAGGTTGCGCGCCGAGGCGTCGATCAGCCCTTGCGGCACCATGGCGCCGCCGGCCTCCTTGATCTCGTCGGCGGTGCGGTGGCGGATGAACACCGGCTTGCCGCGCCACATCACGGTGATCGCCTGGCCGGGCTTCACCGGGGTCACGTCGACATCGAGCGAGGCCAGCGCCTGCGTCGAGGCGTCAGGGTTCATCTGCTGGACAAGCGGCCACAGCGTCGCCGCCGCCCCGATGGCGGCCCACGAGCCTGCCGCCACCATCAGGAAATCCCGGCGGGAATGTTCGGTCTCAGACGCCAAGGCGCCCTCCATGTTCCAGTCACACGCGTTGCCAGTCACACGCTTCACCGCCAAACGCACTCGCTTGGCGTCAGAGTTCGCCACCGCCCGAACGGCACACAGCGCAGCCGGGCGAGCGGCCACGCTGGCGGGAGCGCTGAACACGCGAGGCCGAAGCGACCCGCAAGATCAAGGATGCAACACTAGACGCGCCCCGCGCTGCCCCGGACAGGACGTAGTGACGCGCGACCCTTTTGCATCCTTCCAGGACAGGGCACAAGGCACGCCATGCGCCCCGCCAAGAGGCAATTTGGCGCATCGGTGTTGGGGAACGACGCGGGCTCGGCGGAGTGGGACGGGGGCACAAGGGAGCGACGGCCGGTTCGCTCCCGAATTGGCTAACGACCGTACTCGAGTAAGTGGCTGGAAACTTCAGATTGGTTTCCAGTGGCTCCCTATTTCTTATTGATCGGCACGCCGAAGAGCTGCAGGCGGTGGCCTTTGAGCTTGAAGCCGAGTTCGCGCGCGACGCGCTCCTGCAACTTCTCGATCTCCTCGTTGCGGAACTCGATCACGCGGCCCGTCTCGATGTCGATCAGGTGGTCGTGATGCTCGCGCGACGCCTCCTCGTAGCGCTGGCGGCCGGCGCCGAAGTCGTGACGGGCGAGGATGCCTTTTCGCTCGAACAGGTTGAGCGTGCGGTAGACGGTCGAGAGCGAAATGCGCGCGTCGATGGCGTTGGCGCGGTGGAACACCTCGAGTACGTCGGGGTGGTCGGCGGCCTCCGAGAGGATGCGGGCGATGATGCGACGCTGCCCGGTCATGCGCAGGCCCTGATCGAGGCAAAGGCGCTCGATGCGGCTCGGTTCAGGTGCGCGGGCGCGCGGCATGGGTTGGTTCGAGGCTCGCCATTCTCGGGGGCAGATGGGCCGGGTTCAGATGGGGCGGGTTATAGGAGCCCGCGACTGGCGCGTCTATGTCCGCCCCCGCTGGCGCGGGCGGTGGACCCGTGCTTAAATTCGACCTGTCTTTTGTGCCGCCACGCGGGCGATGCCGCACGGCTGGACAGGCGCTCAGACGAACAATCGGGACCGACGGGGCCCTTCAGGACGGAGACGAAGAGTCATGGCGGCCAAGGACCTCGACGCAGACGTCATCGTGGTGGGTGCTGGCAACGCGGCCTGCTCGGCGGCGATGGCGGCTCGGCTGTCGGGGGCGCGCGTGATCATGCTCGAGGCGGCGCCCAAGGAGGAGCGCGGCGGCAACTCGACCTATACGGCGGGTGCGTTGCGCCTCGTCTACACTGGCCCCGAGGACGTCAAGACGCTGGTCGATCTGTCTGACGCCGAGGTCGCCGCGCGCGACTTCGGCACCTACACCGAGGAGCAGTACTACGACGACATGTACCGCATGACGCGCTACCGGACAGACCCGGAGCTGTGCGACGTGCTGGTCAAGAACTCGACCGCGGCCTGGCAGTGGTGGCGCAAGCACGGCGTCAAGTTCCAGACCAGCGAAGGCCGCCAGGCGTTCAAGGTCGATGGAAAGTTCAAATTCTGGGGCGGCCTGTGCGTCGAGACGTGGGGCGGCGGGCACGGGCTGATCGACAGCGAGCACGAGATCTGCGCCCGGAACGGCGTCGACATCCGCTACGAGACGGCGGGCGACCAGCTGATCACCGACAAGGACGGGCGCATCCTCGGCGTCACCGCCCGCCAGAAGGGCCGGAAGTTCGATCTGACGAGCGGCGCGGTGGTGCTCGCGTGCGGCGGTTTTGAGTCCAATGCGGAAATGCGCTGCCGCTACATGGGGCCCGGCTGGGAGCTCGCGAAGGTGCGCGGCACCCGCTACAACACGGGTGGCGGCATCAACATGGCGCTCGCCATCGGCGCCATGCCGCACGGGCACTGGTCGTCGGGCCACGCGGTCGGCTGGGATTTCAACGCGCCCGAATTCGGCGATCTCACCGTCGGCGACAATTTCCAGAAGCACAGCTATCCGCTCGGCATCATGGTCAATGCGACGGGCCGCCGCTTCGTCGACGAGGGCTATGATTTTCGCAATTATACGTATGCGAAGTATGGCCACGTCATCAAGGACCAGCCCGACATGATGGCCTGGCAGATCTTCGACAAGAAGGTGCTGCACATGCTGCGCGGCGAGTACCGCATCAAGCGCATGACCAAGGTCTCGGCCGACACGCTCGAGGAGCTGGTTCCGAAGCTCGAGGGCGTCGACGCGAAGGCCTGCCTCGCCGAGCTGAAAGCCTACAACACGGCGGTGATGACCGAGGTGCCGTTCAATCCAGCGATCAAGGACGGCCGCGGCACGCGCGGTCTCGCGGTTGCGAAGTCGAACTGGGCGCAGGTGCTCGATACGCCGCCCTACGAGGCCTACCAGATCACCTGCGGCCTGACCTTCACGTTCGGCGGCCTGAAGATCAACCCGAGCTGCGAGGTGGGCCACACCGACGGCCATTCGATCCCGGGCTTGTTTGCGGCCGGCGAACTCGTGGGTGGCTTGTTCTATCACAACTACCCAGGCGGCACGGGCCTCACCTCGGGCGCGGTGTTCGGCAAGATCGCCGGCGAGGGTGCGGGCGCCTTCGCGCTCGGCAAGGCCCAGCGCGGCGCGTGAGGCGCGACAAGCGTAGGTTGGGTTGAGGGCGCGCACTGCCCTCGCACACGAAACCCGACAACCGCGAATTCTGAGTACTGCGCGTTGGGTTTCGCAAGGGCAGGGCTCAACCCAACCTACAGGTGCTTGAACATGTGGCGCTTGGCGTCGGCGTCCCAGTCGGCCTTGAAGGTGAAGCGGTCCTTCAAGGCGTTGGCGCGCACGGCGGCGGGGCGCGCGCTGATCTCGTCGAAATGGCGCTTCAGGTTTGGCAGCTTCATCCAGGCGTCGTCGGTCGTCACGAACGGCAGCATGCGCGCCCAGCCCCATAGCGCCATATCGACGATCGTGTAGCTTTCGCCGAGCATGTAGCGGCGCTTGCCGAGCAGCTCGTCGACGACGCCGAAGTGCCGCATCGCCTCGAACTGGTAGCGCGTGTGGCCGTAGTCGTTCCCCTTCGGCGCGAAGTGCTTGAAGTGCACCGCCTGCCCCGAATAGGGCCCGACGCCGGTTGCGACGAACATCAGCCACGACAGCATTTCAGCTCGCGCTTTCGGCGTCGCAGCCGGCATGAACTTCCCCGTCTTCTCGCCGAGATAAAGCAGGATCGCGTTCGAATCGAACACCGTTGCGTCACCGTCGACGATCGCGGGAACCTTGGCGTTGGGATTGATCGCGACGAAGGCCGCATCGAACTGTTGGCCCTTGCGCGTGTCGATCGCGATCGGTTCGTAGGCGGGTCCCGCCTCCTCGAGGAACAGCGCCACTTTCATGGGATTGGGCGAACCGTTGAAGTAGAATTTCAGCATGGTTGTCTCCGTGGCTGGACGTGTCGGATTTGATATCGCGTGTCAGCGTACGCGTTCGAGTTTTTGCAGCGAGCGCAGCGGGCGCGGCATGGTCTTGCCCGGGAAGCTCTGCGGCCAATTCGTGTAGGCGACCTCGCCGACGTAGATGTCGCCGCGGGAGTCCATGGCAAGGCCGTGCGGAGCCATGAAGCGGCCGATCTCGGTGCCGGGGCCGTCCTCGCCGCCGAGCCGCGAAATGAGTTGCCCCTTCTCGTCGACGATGGAGAGCCGGGGCCCGAGGTTCTTGTAGGCGAGGTTCACCGGCAGCGACGGCCCGATCTCGCCGATCACGAAGATCGGCTTGGCGCCCTTCTGGCACGAGCAGTAGAGCCCGCACGGGCGGTGCAGGTTGTTCCACTGCGTCTCGTAGCGGCCATTGCCGTCGAACACCTGCACGCGGTGGTTCTCGCGATCGGCGACATAGACCCAGCCGTCGTCGTCGGTGACGATGTTGTGCACGAGGTTGAACTGGCCGGGCTTGGTGCCCGTCTCGCCCCAGCTCATGAGGTGCTTACCGTCCGGCGTGTATTTGTGCACGCAGGAATTGCCGTAGCCGTCGGAGACGTAGATCTCGCCCTTCGGCGACAGTGCGGTGTGCGTGCAGCGGTGGAACGGCTGATTGGACATGAACGGCGCAGGGCTACCGGGCACACCGAGCGTCAGCAGGATTTTTCCGTCGGTCGTGCACTTGCGCACCGAGTGGTCGCCGTCGTCGGTGCAGTAGAGGTGATCGTCGCGGTCGATGTGGAGGCCGTGCGCGCGCTTGAACACGCCCTCGCCCCAGCTCGTGATGAAGCGGCCGTCACGGTCGAACACGATCATCGGGTGCTCGCCGCGGCAGAACACGTAGACGCGATCCTTCGAGTCGCACGCGACGGCGCCGACGTCCATGAACTCCCACCCGTCGGGCAGCTTCGCCCAATTCTCGACGACCCGGTACCGGTGCTCGCCTTGGCCGAGAATCACGGACATGATGGGGCTCCTATGGCTTTCTCTCTCTCCCCCTCGACCATCAGACGGCGCAGGTCGCGCTTCAGGACCTTGCCGGCTGCATTGCGCGGG
>JANOJW010000242.1:0-17717 GCA_031418955.1 Hyphomicrobiales bacterium
TCTGGCCCGCATGCAGGTCGAGGGTCATGACGCGGTCCACGCCGGCGCGCTCGATGAGGTTGGCGACGAGGCGGGCCGTAATCGGCGTCCGCGGACCGGGTCGACGATCCTGTCGCGCATATCCGAAGTAGGGCATCACCGCCGTGATCCGTTTCGCCGACGAACGTTTCAGCGCATCGACCAGGATCAGCAACTCCATCAGGTTGTCGTTGGCCGGGAACGACGTTGACTGCAGAATGTAGACATCCTCGCCGCGCACGTTCTCGAGCACTTCGACGAAGATTTCCATATCGGCGAAGCGCTTCACCGAGCTTTTCATCATGGGAATCTTGAGGCAGGCGGCAACAGCGTCCGCTAGCGGTCGATTGCTGTTGCCGTTGACGAGCTTCAACGACGGCGCCCCGCGCCCTCCCGGATTATCCCGCGAATCGAAGGGCATGGCGCGCTCCCGGCCGGTTGCTGGAGCCCGCCTGATAGCAATCGGGCCCCGCACTGTAAACAGCGCAGGGCCCGACTTGTCGTGGATGGGCGCGAGCCTAGTTGGCGGCGCGCTGTTGCGGCAACAGCTTGGCGATGCCTTGGGCGGCGGCGGCGGCTGCCGCATCGGCGGTTTTACCCCAGGTGCCATCGAGCGATCCTGGCGGTATCTCGTTCTTCTGCGAGACGGTGCCGAGCGACTTGCCCTGGGCGTCCTTCACACGCCAGTCGATCTGGATCGGCTGGCGGCCGTCTTTGGCAGCGCCGAGTGCGACCTGACCCTCGACGCGGTAGCCGGCGGTGTTGACGCCCTGGCGGGACAGCTCGCGCTGCAGGGCCTGGGCGAGTGCGCCGTTGCCGTCGCCAGGAGCACCGCTCACGACCGGAGCGCCGCCGAGGGCGTCAGCAGCCGAGGGCGGTAGTGCGGCTGTCTGCTGGTTGGAGGCGGCCGTTGGGCGCGCGGCGACGGCCGGCGTCGCCGGTGGCGGCACCGACCCCGCGCCTGCCCCTGAAGCGGGCGGTGTCGGGGCGAGCGCGACGGGCGTAGCCGCGCCTTGCGACGGCAGCCAAGCGGCGAGACCGCTGACCGTTTTGTCCGAGATGGACTGCAGCGCTGCCGGCGTCACGCCCGCCCAGGGATCCTTTGCGTTGGGCGTGCCAGCTACGACCTCTTCGCCGGTGATGCGATTGACGCGCTTGCCGGCGCCATCCGCCACGTCCCAGATATAGGAGAGCTTGGTGCCCGCCTTGTCGCGGGACGCGACGACGTAGCCTCGCAGCGTGAAGCTAGCGCTGGGGTCGCGATCGCCGAGGATCGTCACACGCTGGCGCTCACCCGACTGCGTGAGCTGCGTCGTCATCTGCTTGGCGATCGCCTCGGGCGCGCCGATGATCGGGGCGAGCGCGACGCGGCCGAGCGACTGCGGCGCAGCTTGCACCGGAGCGACAGGCTGCTCGGAGGCCGACTGCGAATTGCCCAGCAATCCGCCCGCCGTCTCGCAGCCCGCCAGTCCGAAGGCCATCACGGAGACCATCAGCGCGAGGCGGCTTCCACCCCGCATGCTGGCGGTGTGCGTGCCATTGTTGTGCAGTGTCGAAACAGAATAGAAGTCCGTCACGTTGACGTCCCCCATTGATCGCGTCCCGCTAACCCGGCAGCCGTCATACTGACATTGCGGCTCTTCAAGCGAATCCCAATCCGGTACCCCTCGACTCGTGCATAGTCCGTCCCCAATGCTCAGTCCAGCGAAGAGGCCATGTTTTGGACGCCTCGCCACCGCTATTTTGGCGGTAGAACTCCAATCCTGTGGAGAAGTTACGTCAGCACAATGGCTGAGATCTGCCGGCCGTAATCGGGCTCGCGGCGATGCGTGGTGCGGCGATAGCTGAAAAACCGCTCTGATTCGGCATAGGTGCAGGCTGTGCAACTCTCGGCAGTATCAAGGCCCGCAGCTTCCAGGCGAGCCAACACATAACCCGGCAAGTTGAAAAGCGGACGGGATCCTGCCTCGCTGCGCTGGAAGAACCGCGCATTCGACGGATCGGCGGTGGTGAATATCGCTTCGAACTCGGGTCCGACCTCGTAGGCGTGCGGGCCGATGCAGGGGCCGAGCGCCGCGCGGATCCGCGATCGGCGCGCGCCGAGCCCCTCCATCGTGGCGAGCGTCGCCTCGAGTATGCCGCCCAGCGCTCCTTTCCAGCCGGCATGTGCCGCGGCGATGACGCGGGCCTGCGGATCGGCAAACAGCACAGGCGCACAGTCCGCCGCCAGCGCGCCGAGCGCCAGACCGGGCACATTAGTGACGATGCCGTCGGCCTTCGGCATCGTCTCGCGCGTCCAGGGCTGGGTGACGATCTTGGTGGCGGCGGAGTGGATCTGGTGGCAGGTCAGCAGCGTGTCGCGCGTGGCGCCGAGGTGGGCTGCGATGCGCGACCGGTTCTCGACGACGGCGTCCGTCGCGTCATTCGAGCCGTGCCCGCAGTTGAGGCTCTGGTAGATGCCACCCGACACCCCGCCCTGGCGTCCAAAGAAGCCGTGGGCGACGCCCTTGATGTCGGCCAGGCAGTCGGCGGTGATCGGCTCGAGGGCAGGCATGGCGGGTCTCGCGGCAACAGGCAGCAGGCAGGGGTAAGCCAGGTGCGATCTGGTGTCCATGCTGCCGCTGTGTTCTCCGGTCATCCGGCATGCTACAAGCCGCCGCTCACAATTGAGGACACGCGCCCCATGAAGATCGACCGACGCCTCGTCGTGGGAGGCCTCGCCGCAACGACCATCGGACCTGCCGCCACCGCCCAGCCCGTCTCGTCGACCGACGAAGTCGTCATCTTCGCCGCCGGCGCCGTGCAGAAGCCGATGGAGGACATCCTGAGCTTCTTCGAGAAGCATACGGGCAACAAGCCGAAGGTCTCCTTCGACACCGTCGGCGCCTTGAAGAAGAGGGTGATCGACGGCGAGAGCCCCGACATCCTGATGCTGTCGGCCGCGGCGATGCAGGAGCTGTCGGAGGCCGGAAAGATCGCGCGCAAGCAGCACGCCTCGGTCGGCCGCACGCCGGTGGGCCTGTGCAATCAGTTGACCGAGCCCGAACTCGACATCACAACATCCGACAAGCTCAAGGCGGTGCTGCTGGCGGCCCCCTCGATCGCGCATGCCGACCCCGCGCGCGGCGCCACCGCCGGCACGCATTTCCGCAAGGTGCTGCAGGACCTGGGCATCCTCGATCAGATCGCCTCGAAGGTCACCGTCGTGCCGTTCGGCGGAGCGATCCCGGGGCGCGTGGCGAAGGGCGAGTTCGCGATCGGCATCAGCCAGGCAACCGAGATCATTCCCGTCAAGGAGGTGCGCTACCTCGGCAGCCTGCCCGAGCCGCACGCGCTGTGGACCACCTATAGCATCGGCAGCGTGAAGGGCCTGCGCATGCCGGATTCGGCCGCCGCCGAGCTTGCCGTAATCATCATCAGCGAGGTCGGCCAGTCGGTGTTCAAGACCTATGGCTTCGTGCAGTGAGGCGAACTGCGGCTCACATCCCGCTGCGCTGAAACGGGTAGAGGAACTGCGCCACGTAACCCTTCGGCACGGGATGGTTACTTCTTGGCCGGCGGCGGCGCGGCGGCGGGTTGCGGCGCCGTGCCCGGTGATGGCGGCTCGGGCTGTTTGGGGAGTTCTGCCGCGGGCGACCCGCTGCTTGGAGCTTCGACCGTCGGAGGAGACGCTGAGCCGCGGCTGCGCGGTAACGGCACGCTGTCGGGACCCGGCAACGCGGGCGCTTGCGTTGCCGGCGGCGATCCAGGAGGCGTCGAGGGCGCCGGTGCGGCCTTGGGTGCCTCGGGTGGCGGCGCCGGTTGCGGCGGTGGCGACGGCGCAGCAGCGGGGGGCTGCTCCTTCGGCGTCTGGGCGACCGCGCCCGTTGCCAGTGTGGCAGCGAGGAGGGCGGTGGCCAGGCAACGGCGCATCATGGCAGGCTCCCTGTCGGTTCAACAGATTTGGATACCACGGAAGGGCCATGGCGATATGAGGGCGACCGCATGCACCGCTACACGACCATCTCGCCGTCGGCGATGCGCACCGAATGCCCGCCGATCCGCACGGTGGATAGTCGCTCCGCGTCGACCACCATCGACAGGTGGATGAAACTCGGCCGCCCCATCTCGAGTCCTTGCTCGATGAGGAAGCGGTGCTCGCCCGCCGGGGCCCCGTCAAACTGGCGGATCACGGCGGCGAAACCGACCGCCGCCGATCCCGTAGCTGGATCCTCCAGGATGCCGTGGTCGGGATCGAACATGCGCGCGTGGAACTGCGAGGCCTTGTGCACCGTCTCGCGGCAATAGAGATAGACCGCGCCGTACTTGCCGAACGCCCGCTCCCAGCGCCCGAGCACGGGGCGCGCCTGGGCGATCGCCTCGAGGCTTCGGACGGGCACGTAGACGTAGGGCAGACCCGACGACAGCCGCATCGGGCGATGATTCTCGAAGCCGAGCTCGCTCGGGATCAGTCCGACCGCAGAGGCGATGTCCTCGATGGCTGGCACGCCGCCGATGTCCTCGGGCAGGCGCGGCGCATCGAATTCGGCGTAGGCCGGCTCGCCCGGTCGCAATCTCACGCCGACCCGGACCGTGCCGATGGTCTCCTCGAGCACGATGATGGCCGACTGGCTGCCCCCCAGGCCGCCGACGCGATGCTCGGCGAGCAGCGCCGCGGCGCCGACGGACGGATGGCCGGCGAAAGGAATTTCGGAGTTGGGCGTGAAAATGCGGATCTTCGCCGTATGCGCCGGGTTTGCCGGCTTCAACACGAACACGGTCTCCGAAAGGTTGAACTCGCGCGCGATCGCCTGCATGCGATCGGTGTCGAGATCGTCGGCGCCCATGACGACGGCGAGCGGATTGCCGCCGAACCGTACTTCTGTGAACACGTCGAGCGTGTAGAACGCGAGACGCGTGGTGCTCTGGCGATTAGGGACGAGGCGGAGTGTCATGTCGCGACAATGCCGGAATTCGGCGCCGCTTCCAAGCCCGCTCGCAGCTCCAGCCGCAAATCGCGGACGATTAACGCGACGCTAACCATTTACGGACCATCCATACGGAGTTGACGGAAGGTTGCCATGCAATCGCCGGCCTCGTTCTGTACTGCGTAGGGGTGGTCCAATGTCTCTTGATCTGATGCTGCGCCCGTTGGCGCTGGCGTCCTGTGCAGCGCTCTGCGCTGCCTCACTGCACTCGGCTTCGGCCCAACAGTTCGGTGCCCCGACACATTACGGTGCGCCCTATGCACCACCGCCCCCGAGTATGGCAGGCGCGCGTCCCCAGCAGCGCTATGTGCAACCAGCACCGGCCCGACTGCCGGTCTACGAGCGTCCGGGCATCTGGCAGGGGTTCTATCTGGGCGCCCACGGCGGCTACGGCGTCGGACGCACGACCGCGACGGGTAGCTACGACACCGTCGATCTGTCGGGTGGCACGCTGGGACTGCACGCCGGATACAACTGGCAGTTCCGCGAGTGGGTGATCGGCGTCGAAGGTGATGCGGCGTGGAGCGGCCTCGACGGCAGCCGGACGTTCGCTGGACCGACGAAAGTGACGGTGCACAACGACTGGCTCGCGAGCTTGCGCCTGCGCGGCGGCTACACGTACGGCAACGCGCTGTTCTATCTGACGGGCGGCTTGGCCATGGCCAATCTCGATGTCGCAGTCGGGACCGGCGTTGTCACGAGCAGCGCGTCCGACACGCTCTATGGCTTCGTCGTCGGCGGCGGCCTCGAGATGAAGGTCTCGCCGAAGGTGAGCGCGCGCCTCGAAGCCCTGCACTACGGATTCAACGAGCAGGACTTCAAGTTTGGCGCAGCGACCATCCCGATCGACACGAGCGTGACGACAGTGCGCGCGGGTCTCACCTTCCACTTCAACTGAAACTGATATTCGGAAAGGCTGTATTTCCCAACAGACAGCGCCATCGCATATTGCGTCGGTGGCGCTGTCGATTTATTTCCGGATTATCGAAACTTATGCTCATCACGCCGATTACTGGCGTGTAATTTCAAGTGATCGAATGGCCGCAAAAAAGACGCGCCTTCGCCACGCTGAGCCCACGAACCGACGACCACATAGGCCTCGTCGCCGCTGACGGGATGGTTCGAACGGTTGGGTTTTCCCAACGGCGACACGAGACAAGATCGAAACCGATCAAGCAGCGTCCGGCTGCCGCTTCGCGCGAGAGCTGGGAGAAGCAACCAGGCGCTGCTGTGAGATACGAGACGGCTACGGATTGAGGTGCCAACGATCGGCAAACCGAGCCATCTCGACCGCCGCTGCCGTGACGAGGATCCATCCCTTGTCGCCGGCCCGGCGAGGAACCGGAGGAATGATGCTCTCGGGCGTCTTCCCTCCGTCCAGGACGGCGGCGATCCCCGCTTCGCCGCCGTCCCGGTACGGTCCGCGGCGCTCACGCGTCGTTGGCCCACTGCTGGAAGGCTCTGTCGAGTGCCGCACCGCCACACACCTCCCTCCCCGAAGCGGTATTCGGCGGGTCCTTCCAGCAGCTGCGGTCTTTGCGTGTCAGGCCGGTGGGCTGCGCACCGCCTCGATGAAGCGGTCGATCTCATCGTGAGAATTGTAGTAGTGTACCGACGCCCGCACGACGGCGTCGAGACCCCGGCGCCCCAGATCGAGTTCGGCATAGCGCGCGCGCGACACCGACACGTTGATGCCCTGGCGGGCGAACCGCGCCTTCATCACGTCGGGCTTTTCGTCGGCCCTGGTGAAGGTGACGATGCCGCAGCGCTCGCGCCCCAGATCCGTGATCGTCACGCCGGGCACGGCCTCCAGACCTGAGCGCAGCGACGCCCCCAATCCGAATGTGCGCTCGGCGATGGAGTCGAGCCCGAGGTCGAGCGCATAGCGCACGGCCACGCCCAAGCCGATGCGGCCGGCAACGAAGCTCTCCCAGTTCTCAAACCGGCGCGCATCGGGCTGCATCGCATAACCGCCGGCCGGCTGCAGCTGTGCGGCGTGCAGATCCAGGAACGGCGGGTCGAGCATTTCGAGGACTTGGCGCTTCACATACAGAAATCCGGTGCCGCGGGGACCGCGTAGAAACTTGCGCCCCGTTCCCGACAGCATGTCGCAACCGAGCGCCGCGACATCGACCGGCATCTGTCCAACCGACTGGCAGGCATCGAGCAGATAGAGCGCGCCGTAGCCTTTCGCCAGCGCGCCGACCGCGGCGGCCGGATTGACGAGCCCCCCTTGCGTCGGGATATGCGTCAGCGCGACGAGGCGCACGCCGCCGGCCCGCAATTCGCGCTCCAGCGCTTCGAGATCGATCTCACCGGTCGGCGCGGACGGCACCACCGTGATCTCGACGCCCGCCCGCTTCTGCATCTGCAGGAGCGCGATGAAGTTGGAGGCGTACTCGGCTTCCGCCGTCAGGATGCGGTCGCCGCGCTGGAACGGGATGGCGTAGAACGCCATGTCCCAGGCCCGCGTCGCGTTCTCGACGTAGGCGATCTCGTCGGCCCCGCAATTGAGCAGCGCCGCGAACGCGGGGTAGAAATCGGCAAGTGCGCCTGAGGCCTCGGCCGCGGCCTCGTAGCCGCCGATCTCCTGCTCGCGCGCGAGGTGGCGTAGCACGGCCTCGGTGACGGGACGCGGCGACAACGCCGCGCCCGCATTGTTGAAATGGACGATGCGTGCCACTGCGGGCGTGTCGGCGCGCACGCGCGCGAGGTCGATTTGAGTGGGCATTGTTGGGTCCTCTACAACTTGGTCGCCGACGCGCTGCTCGGGCCTCACCAAGGGCGCTGCCGCACCACACTCAGACCGCCAGCCGGTCCTCGATCGCCTTGAGTGCGGCCTCGGCCTTCGTCCCATCGGGGCCGCCGGCCTGCGCCATGTCGGGCCGCCCGCCGCCGCCCTTGCCGCCGAGCGCTTCCGCGCCGATGCGCACCAGATCGACCGCGCTCCATGTCGTGGTCAGGTCGTCCGTCACCCCGACCGCGAGTCCGGCCTTCCCGTCCTCCGTCACGCCGACGATCGCCACGATGCCGGACCCTACCTGCTTCTTGCCGTCGTCGACGAGCCCGCGCAGGTCCTTCGGGTTGAGACCTTGCACCAGCCGCGCGACGACGCGCACCTTGCCAATTGTCTTTATCGCGCTGGCCGCAGCGCCGCCGTCCGCGGTCGCAGGCCCCGCGAGCGCGATCGCCCGCTTGGCGTCGGCGAGCTGGCGCTCGAGTGAGCGGGCAGTTTCGGCGAGCGCCTTGACGCGGTCGACGACGGCGTCGGGGGCAACCTTCAGCTGGCTCGCCAGCTCCCTGACGCGAGAATCCTGTTCGGCAAGATAAGCAAGCGCGCCGTCGCCGGTCAGCGCCTCGATGCGGCGAACGCCCGCCGACGACGCGCTCTCGCCGACGATGCGGATGAGGCCGATGTCGCCGGTGCGCTTGACGTGCGTGCCGCCGCACAGCTCCACCGACCAGGCCTTGTTGGCCTTCTCGCCAGTCAGGCCTGAGCCCATCGACACGACGCGCACCTCGTCGCCGTATTTCTCGCCAAACAGCGCCATGGCGCCCGTTTCGCGCGCGTCATCGAGGCTCATCAGGCGCGTCTCGACGGCGGTGTTCTGGCGCACGTAGACGTTCGCCATCGCCTCGACCTTCGCCATCTCGTCAGGCGTCATCGGCTTGTTGTGGGAGATGTCGAAGCGCAGACGCTCGGGCGCAACAAGCGAGCCCTTCTGCGCGACGTGGGTGCCGAGAATCTGGCGCAGCGCCTCGTGTAGCAAGTGCGTTGCCGAGTGATTGGCGCGGATCGACGCGCGGCGGTGATGATCGACGATAAGCTCGACCGCATCGCCGACCTTGAAGCCGCCAGCTTCCACTTCGCCCGAGTGAACGATCAGGTCGCCGAGCTTCTTCTGGGTCTCGGTGACGCGGAACAGCGCGCCTTTCGGCCCCTTGATGAGGCCCATATCGCCGACCTGGCCGCCGGATTCGCCATAAAACGGCGTCTGGTTGAGCACGATCTCGGCTTTGTCGCCCGGGGCGAGGTTCGCGGCCGCCTTGCCGCCCTTGAACAGGCCGCTGATCTCGCCCTCCGCCGTCTCGGTCTCGTAGCCGAGGAACTCCGTGGCGCCGAGCTTCTCCTTGACCTCGAACCAGATGGTCTCGGTGGCCGTCTCTCCGGAGCCCTTCCAAGCCTTGCGCGCCTCGGCCTTCTGCCGCGCCATCGCCGCATCGAAGGCCTTGAGGTCGACCGTGACGCCACGCGACTTCAAGGCGTCCTGCGTCAGGTCGAGCGGGAAGCCGAAGGTGTCGTAGAGCTTGAACGCCACGTCGCCCGCGAGCACGTCGCCCTTGCGCAGATTGTTCGATGCATCGTCGAGAAGAACGAGACCGCGCTCGAGCGTCTTGCCGAACCGCGTCTCCTCGAGGCGTAGCGTCTCGGTGATCAGCGACTGCGCCGTGACGAGTTCCTTGTAGGTGTCGCCCATCTGGCGAACCAGCGCCGGCACCAAGCGGTACATCAGCGGTTCCTTGGCGCCGAGCAGCTGCGCGTGCCGCATGGCGCGACGCATGATCCGGCGCAGCACGTAGCCGCGGCCCTCGTTGGAGGGCAGCACGCCGTCGGCGATCAGGAAGCTCGCCGCCCGCAGATGATCGGCGATGACGCGGTGGCTCGGCTGGTTGGCGCCTTCAGCCTTGACGCCGGTGAGGTCGACCGACGCCGTGATCAGCGCCTTGAAGAGATCGGTGTCGTAGTTCGACGTCACGCCCTGCAGCAGCCCCGACACCCGCTCGAGGCCCATGCCGGTGTCGATCGAGGGCTTGGGGAGGGCGACGCGCTTGCCTTCGCCCTGGCTCTCGTACTGCATGAAAACGAGGTTGTAGAACTCGAGGAAGCGATCGCCGTCCTCGTCGGGGCTGCCCGGCGGGCCACCCTTCAGTTTGTCGCCCTGGTCGAAGAAGATCTCCGAGCACGGCCCGCACGGCCCCGTGTCACCCATCGACCAGAAATTGTCGGAGGTCGCGATGCGGATGATCCGGCTGTCGGGGAGCCCTGCGACCTTCTTCCAGAGCGCAATCGCCTCCTCGTCGTCATGGTAGACCGTGACAACCAGCCGCTTCTTGTCGAGGCCATAGTCCTTGGTGACGAGGTTCCAGGCCATCTCGATCGCCATCGGCTTGAAGTAGTCGCCGAACGAGAAGTTGCCGAGCATCTCGAAGAACGTGTGATGGCGCGCGGTGTAGCCGACGTTGTCGAGGTCGTTGTGCTTGCCGCCGGCGCGCACGCATTTCTGGGCCGTCACCGCGCGCTTGTAGGGCCGCGTCTCCTGGCCCGTGAAGATGTTCTTGAACTGCACCATGCCGGCAGTCGTGAACATCAGCGTCGGATCGTTGCGCGGCACCAGCGGCGACGAGGCGATATGCTCATGCCCGTGCCGTTTGTAGAACTCCACGAACGTGGAGCGGATCTCGTTGACGCCGGTCATGGGCTCGGTCTCATGGGGCTCTGGGTCTCGTGGGGCTCTCGGTGTCGTCCGTCGGTTTCGCAATCCGCGCGGGTTGCGCGCGTCGGATTGGCCATGCGCCAGCTCGGCTGCCCCCGAACCGGGCCGGCCAGACGCAGGCGCCATCGTGGCCGCCGTTGTAGCGAGCACATTTCGGACTGTCCATCGAGCGGGGCGTGACGGGGGCGGGGCAGGGGAGCCGACTGCAGCAGCCGGCCTCGCTTCGCGAGCGGGGCTGGTCCCGCACTCCGCCGGGGAGACCCCGATCCCCCTTCTATCCTTGGTTCGAGCACTGGCGGGCCGGAGCGGCCGTTCGAACGCGTGCGGGCGGCGGTCCGCTTCGGAACCGCCGCCCGTCAAATGCACGACGTGAAAACCGAAGGCCCGCCTTTACCTGCGGCCGCGTGCGCCCTTCTTCGGCGCGTCGCTCCCGACGTCGGGCAGCACGCCGTCCGCATCCGGACCTTGATCCGCTTCGACAGCTTCAGTGCCTTCCGGATCAGCCTGCAGCAGCTTGTCGTTGATGAGGCCCGCGTTGGCCCGGATCGCCTGCTCGATCTCGGCGGCGATTTTGGGATTGTCCTTCAGGAAGGCCTTGCTGTTCTCACGGCCTTGGCCCATCCGCTCGCCCTTGTAGGAGAACCAGGCGCCGCTCTTCTCGATGAGGCCCGCCTTGACGCCGAGATCGACGATCTCGCCGGTCTTGGAGATGCCTTCGCCGTACATGATGTCGAACTCGACCTGCTTGAACGGCGGGGCAACCTTGTTCTTCACGACCTTGACTCGGGTCTGGTTGCCGACGACGTCCTCTTGCGCCTTGATCTGGCCGATACGGCGAATGTCGAGGCGGACGGAGGCGTAGAATTTCAGCGCGTTGCCGCCCGTCGTCGTCTCCGGATTGCCGAACATGACGCCGATCTTCATGCGGATCTGGTTGATGAAGACGACCATAGTGCCCGACTTGGAGATCGAGCCGGTGAGCTTGCGCAGCGCCTGACTCATCAGACGGGCTTGCAGACCAGGGAGGCTGTCGCCCATCTCGCCCTCGAGCTCAGCCTTGGGCGTCAGGGCTGCAACCGAGTCGATCACCACCACGTCGACGGCGCCGGAGCGCACGAGGGTGTCGGCGATCTCGAGCGCCTGCTCGCCAGTGTCGGGCTGGGAGACCAGCAGATCTTCGACCATCACGCCGAGCTTCTGCGCGTAGAGCGGGTCGAGCGCGTGCTCGGCATCGACGAATGCGCAGATGCCGCCCTTCTTCTGGGCTTCGGCAATCAGCGCCAGGGTCAGTGTCGTCTTCCCCGACGACTCCGGGCCATAGATCTCGACGACGCGCCCGCGCGGGAGACCGCCGATGCCAAGTGCAATATCGAGACCGAGCGAGCCGGTCGGGATGGCGTCGACCTCGATCGATCGGTCGTTGCGGCCGAGCTTCATGATGGAGCCCTTGCCGAACTGCTTTTCGATCTGGGCGAGTGCGGCCTCGAGGGCCTTACCCTTGTCCATCTTGTCCCCTTCGACGACCCGGAGTTGCGGTGCGGTCATACGTTGTCCCCTTATTCCATGAGTTGCCAAGTGGTGCAATTGTCCACAAATGTACACGCAATGTTCTTGTTTGGCAAGTCCCTTCTAATCCACTGAACGTCTTATGAAAACAGTTCCGCAGCACGCGACTGTTCGCAATGAGTTCTGACTCTGACATGGCGACGCCCGATTCGCCATGCAACTCGTGTGGCGCCGACTGCTATTGCCGGTCTGGCGCCTGCTGGCTTCACTGCTGAGCGGTCGGACATTGGATGTGGCAACGCGCGCGACGCTGCGGCATAGTTCGAGGCGGAGCGAGCATAAAGGGCACGCACGGAATTGGATCGTCCGATCGGAGTACTGAAGCCATGACGACTTCTCGCTTCGACCGGCGCAGGCTCTTGATGACGGCGCTATTGGCCGCCGCTCCACTCCAGGCTGCGCGGCCGCAAACCCAGCCGAAAGCCAAGGCTCCACGGAGGCCGATATCGATCGGACCGCGGCAAGAGTACATGCGCCGGGCGATTGCGGATATGAACCGGGCGGAGCAGGAGGTCCAGCGCAAGATCGAGGCATCGAGCAAGGGCGGCAGCGTCGCCTTCTTCGAGCGCAAGCCGCTCGTCCTGCCCTTCCTCGATTGGGATTTCTATTATCTCGACAGCTCACTCAAGTGGGCGCCCAACGCCGCGCAGACCTACGGGGCCGTTGAGGTTCCGCGCGGCTTCGTGACCGACTTGGCAAGCGTGCCGCCCGCCTTCTGGGGCGCGCTGCCGCCGACTGGCCGTTACGCCTACGCGGCGGTGGTACACGACTATCTGTACTGGGAGCAGCCGGTCGATCGCGCCGCCGCCGACGACATCTTCCGCATCGCCATGCAGGATCTGCGCGTCCCTTCGGGAACGGTGAGCACGCTCTATGAGGCCGTCCGATGGGGCGGCGCGGGCTCATGGTCCGACAATGCGGCGGCCAAGGCACGCGGCGAGCGGCGTGTCTTGGCGCAATTGCCGACGGAGCCCGGGACGAGTTGGGCCGATTGGCGGGCGCGTCCGGGCGTTTTCAAGACTTGACGCCCCCGCCAATGCATCGGGCCGTTCAACTGGCGCGGCCGGAGGCCCCAACCGGCGGCGCGCTGCCGTACATCGTGTACATCGGCTCGTCCTGGAGGATCACCTCTTCGTACTGGCCGTAGCCATTGAAATGGCCAGCGATTGCGCGGCAGTAGGCGCCGGTGTTGCCGATCTCGAGATAGTCGCCTTCGCGCACGCTCTCGGGGATCAGGAACGGGCCCTTCATGTGATCGATGGAGTCACATGTCGGCCCCCACAGCTCGAACGGCGACAGCACATGCGCGTCGGCGACCTCGCGCCCGACGATGCGCATCGGGAAAATGAACCCTAAGTGCGCCGCATCAAACAGCATGCCGTAGCTGCCGTCATTGATGAAAAGGTCGTTGCCGCGGCGCGCATCGACGCGCACGATCAGGCTCTCGGCTTCCGCGACCAACGCGCGCCCCGGCTCGCACATCAAACGGCAGCGCTCCCCGACCGGAAGCGTATCGAAGCCGCGCCGGATCGTTGCCATGAAATCGGCAAGTGGCGATGGCATCTCGTTGGAGTATCGGGACGGAAATCCACCCCCGACGTCGATCCGATCGACGACGACGCCAGCCTTGACGATCAGCTTGCCGACCTCCTCCAGCGCGACGCCATAGGCCTCGGGTGTCACCGTCTGCGAGCCGACGTGGAACGTCAGCCCGAGCCCCTTCGCCTTCTGCCGGGTCTTGGAGATCAGCCGGGCCGCGCGCTGGCCGGCGATGCCGAACTTTCGCTCCAGCGGGATGCGGCTGTTCATGGCGGGCACCGAAATGCGGACCCAGAGCGTCAAGTCGTTCGCATTGGCCGTCTCGGTGATGATCTTCTCGAGCTCGTCCTCGCTGTCGAGGGAGAACGACCGGCAGCCCATGCCGTAGGCCCGGCGGATGGCGTGGCGCGACTTTACCGGGTGCATGAAGTGGAACGTCGCATCGGGGATCGTGCGCGCGTCGTCGAGCTCGGGTAGCGAGGCGACGTCGAAATGACGGATACCTGCGCCATAGAGCCCACCGATCAGGAACACGGAGCTATTTGCCTTGTAGGCGTAGGCGACGTCTCCGGGAAAGTTATCGATGAACCACCGCGCGGCACGGCCGGCGGCGTGCGGGCGAAAGCCGACCACGGGCTTTTCGGGCCGGCGCGCGGCAATCAGCGCGTCGGCGTTCGCGAACGTGTCGAGCTTTGCCATGCGAGCGGAGCCCTTACGCGAGGGGACTGGCGACCAGTCCGTCAGTTGCGACCAGCAGCCGGCACCAACGCCGAGCGCGCTCAGATAATCATCGAGGAGTGGGAAGTCAAAGAGTGGCTGCCGGGGTTAGCGCCGGTTAGCGCCCCGAAAGGGGGGAGGGAGCGCGCACGAGGCTCTCCTCCAGAGTCAATCAATTGCGATTACCCTGGGGGTTAGCGCGGTGTTGCAAGCTCGGATGCCGGCCGTCCGCACAAAATTTTAGCATTATCCGCACCATCATTTCGTCGTGGTGGCTCGCCCGGAGGACATGACCTTGTCGTTCATTCATTTAATACTGGGCGCATGGTGGCCAACCGTGTTGCTCTACGGCCTTGCGCTCGGTGGCCTCATCGCATTCGCAAACAGGCCCTCGCTTGGCAGGGCCGTTGTCGCCGCCTCGCCGCTTTTGCTGAGTCTCGTCCTTGTACCTGGTGAGCTACCTCAGCAGCCTGCAGGAATTGCGTGCCCTTCGAGCGGTCGAATTGGCGCAGCTTCCCAATCCATTGCCGGATACGATCGTGGGGGCTGTTTGGGCTCGAAGCGGCTCAGTCAGCTAGGAGCTTGAACGCGCCGCGTTCCTGCGGGTCGAGTTGATCGACGAGGCCGACCTCCCAGGCGATGTAGGCGCGCGCCGCATCGAGATTTCCCTCGTTGCGGCCGAGCGTGTGGAACACAAAGTCGATGCGCTCGCGGTCGGGTGGCGCCTCGCCGCCGGTCTCGAGCTTTTGGCCTGCCGCCGTCCACCCCGCAATCCCGCCAGCGAGCAGGCGGACATCCCCAACGCCAGCCTCGCGTAAGTCGAGCGCCGCGATCCGGGCGAGGTTTGGATCATCTGCGAGGAGCACGATCATGCGGTCGCGGGTCCCCACAGCGGCGGCAACGCGCGGGCGGATCGACCAGCGGCTGCCCGGCACGCGCGACTTGCCGAACTCGCTGCTCGAGCGCAGGTCGATCACCTCGGCAGTGTTGCCGGCGAGCGCCGTGGCGAGGTCGGAGGGAGATATCTCGGCGAGACGGATCTTGTCGGCGCTGAACGACGGCTTGCGGCTCGTGGCGGTGCCGGCCGTAGCGAAGGCGCGGCGCGCGGCGGTATCGTCCGTCATCACGTCGGCTTCGTGGCCGAGCTGGCGCAACCAGGCCGCCACCATCGGCGCGCGGATGCCGTCGCCGTCGGCCAGGATCAGCCGTGCATGGCGCACGCCGACCCACTGGTCAGTCGCCTGTTGCAGTTGCCCCCCCGGGGCGTGGGCAAAGCCGTCGATGGTGCCTGCGGCATATTCGGCGGCCTCGCGAACATCGAGCAGGAACGTGCTGCGGGTCTGGTCCGCGGTCAGCGCCAGGACTTCGGCCGCCGACAGGCGGCGCACCTTGTGGCGCGCGGCGTGGGCGGCGGCCTTGTCGCGCTTGGCGGCGAGCAGACTAGCGTCCGTGGTTGCCGAGGGCGCCCGGCGGTCGGCGCCCTTCTCGACCTCGAGGCCCTTCAGCCACCAGCCTTGTGTGCCGTTCTCGAGCGCCACCACCGCGTTGGGCACGCCGAAGTCGATCAGCGTCTGTGCGCCGATGATCGAGCGCGTGCGGCCGGCGCAGTTGACGACGATCTTTGTGTCGCGGTCAGGCGCCAGGCGATCGATGCGCAACGGCAACTCGGCGTTCGGCAGGCTGATGCCGCCCGGAATATTGAAATTCTGGTATTCGACCCAGGTGCGACCGTCGACGATAACTAGCCTGTCGCCGCGCGCCTGCATGGCAATGAGATCGTCGGCGGTGATGCGCGGCGTGTGGCGCTCGACCTCGATCACCTCGCCGAAGGCTTTCGATGGCACGTTGACGCCTTCAAACAGTGTGTAGCCGGCAGCCCTCCAGGCCGCCGCTCCACCGGCGAGACTATGCACGCCCGTGTAGCCGAGCGCTTCGAGCCGCCGTACCGCCGTGTCGGCGAGGCCATCGCTGCCGCCGTCGAACACGACCATGCGCACGGCCTTGTTGGGTGCGAGGCGCTCGACGTCGAGTTCCAACCGGCTGTAGTGCAGCGGTACCGTGAAGAACGGATGCCCCTCCGAGTAGGGTCCGACCTCGCGCACGTCGAACAGCGCCAGCTCCCGCCCGTCCGACAGCCACGCCTTCAGGGTCTTTGCATCGACGGACTGCGGCATGGGCCCCTCACGATCGGACAACTCGAGACGACGAAACCCGAGCATCGCACCGGCGGCAAACCGCCGTCAATGCGCGCCCGGGCTTTGGTCTCCGGTGTCAGGTTTGCCAGTCAGCTCATGCGCACTTGTTGACCTTGAACTCGACGCGGCGGTCGAGGGCGTCGCTGGCGTCGTCCCGGCCGGTGCCGACGATGTTTTCGCGCCAACCCTGGCCGCTCGACTTCAGGTTCTTCGCGAGCGCAGGCGACAGGCGCGCGAGGCGCGACTGGACGGCGGCCGCACGCTGCGCCGACAGGCGGTCGTTGTGGGGCTCGGTGCCGGTGCGGCTGGCATGCCCGACGACCTCGAGGCACGTATTCATGGCGCCGGCCTTGTCGGCGACGGTTTTGAGCCACGCCGGGTAGGCCGATGCGATGTTGGATGGCGCAAAGCTCGTCGAGTTCTTCACGAACAGCAGCATCATGCCGATCTTGTCGCTCTTCAGGCCGTAGTCGACCAGATTGCCCAGCGCGTTGTTGGCTTCGGCCTGCCGGCGCAGTTTGAGATTGGTCAGATAGAGACCATTGTGCACGCGCAGCTGGTCGCCGCCCGGCATCGCGCGAGCGCGCGTGTAGAGATCGAGCGCCTGCGGATAGCGCCGCTCGTCGTAGGCCTTGATGGCGTCGGCGACAACGGACGCGACGCCGACTTTGTCGGCATAGCCCGCATTGACCGGGTCGCCGGCCTTGGTGCCCTGGCAGGTGCGCACGTAGCCGTCGACGGCCGGGTCCTTCATCCAGATCGGCGCGTCGGCGAAGGCTGGCGTCGGCACTGCCTCGACGCCTTGCGTCGTGGCGCGGGCAAAACCCTTCGACACGATCTGGCTGGTCTTCGTATCGATGATGGCGAAGCACACGCGATAGGCGTCACGGGCGCCGACCGCCTGCGCCGTCGCGTGGATCGGCGTGAACGTTCCGATGAACACCAGCGGCTGTTTGGCTACATTGTCGGCCGTGAACGGCTTCACGTCGAACTTCTGCGCGAACTGCTGCGTCACGATCTGGCGGACCTGCGCCTCGATCCCGCGGGTCGCGCGCGACTGGGCGCCGGTGTTGCCGTCGATCAGGGGATCGATCAGCAGCTCCGCGCGCGTGCCGGCTGGTAGTGTCACCCCGGCCAGAACGTCGCCGGCGGCTTTGGCGAGCGCATCGCGGAGCGGCACGGGCGGCGGCAGCGCCGGCCCCGCGACCGGCGGCGGCGCG
>JANOJW010000243.1:0-5171 GCA_031418955.1 Hyphomicrobiales bacterium
CTCGACCGGCGCCGCCGTCAGGAACATCTTCTTTGCCGCAGCCAAGCCGAGGCGGTTCACGTAACGGCGCAGACCGCTCGGGTAGTAGACGATGCCGAGGCGCGCCGCCGGCATGAACATGCGCGTATCGGGAACCCCCAAACGGAAATCGCAGGCGAGCGCCAGATCGGTGGCGCCGCCGTAGACGCCGCCGTTGAGCGCGGCAATCGTGGGAACGCGCAACGCCTCCAGCCGGTCGACGGTCTTCTCGAAGGCGTCTGGATCGTGCTCGCGGTCCTGGCCCGCCTTGCGCTCGGCGAGCGCGCCGATGTGGAAGCCCGATGAGAAGCTCTTGCCGGTGCCGGTCAGGATCAGGGCGCGGATCGAGTGGTCCGCATCGACGCGGTCGAAGATCTCACGCAGGGCTGAGAGATCGGCGGGCTCCAGGCGATTGTGTTGATCGGGCCGGTTGAGGCGAACGAGGGCGCGGCCCTGGGTGAGGGTGAGAACCGGCGGGCTCGAATGGGCTGGCGCAGCGGCGTCGTGTGCGGGCATGGAAGACCTCGGGATCGATGTTGGCGAACCTTCGCAGCCCGAGCGACGACCGGCAAGTCGCGAAATCGCGTGCCGCCGTGCATCGGCTGCTGACTGATCCAACTCGGCCCGCCTGCCTCACTCCGCGAGCTTGCGCCACATCAGCGGTGTCATCACGACGGTCTGGTCCTCGGCGTGTTTCAGCTCGGCTGACGCCTGGGTGTACTCATCGCTGCCCGGCTTCAAGGTCTTGCAAAGCTGGTTGAGGTTGCTGCCCGTGTTGGTGGATAGCTGCTCCAGTACGACCGCGGAGACGATCGGCTGATAGAAATCACGCGGGTTGCCGTAGGTGAGGATTGCGCCGCGCGCCTTGATGCGCGGCTTGACGCCGGGGCCGGCCGGCGGACGATCCGGCGAGTTGACCAGCGTCAGGCGCGCCTCGCCGTTCTGCAATTGCACAAAGCTGATGATGTTGCGGTCGCGACGGATGTGCAGCTGGCCGCGATACGTGGTCTCGTAGGGCGCGCCCGAATCCGTCGTGTAGCTGTGGCGTTCGGTGAAGCCCAGGCACTGCAGGCGCTTGTCCCATTCGATCTCGAGGGCGCCACGGACGATGTTCAGGGCGGTCAGGAAGGACCGGCGCTGGATGATGTAGGTGCCCTCGAGATAGTCGAAATCGGCCCGCACATAGGAGCCGAACGGCGTGCCTTTGCTGCTGATCTTGATCGGAACGTCGTAGGTTTCGGGGTTCAATGCGGCCGCCCGGCAGATCGACACGAACGTGCCGCTCTTGAGGACCAACTCGCCGCGATCCTCCGGGTTCAGGATCTTCTTCAACGTGTTGAGCGAGATGCCGAGCACGTTGTCGGCATAGTCCTTGTCCGTCGTGCCGGCCCCGGTCCGATGCGCGGCGACGTCGTTACGAAAGCGCGTCCGCGCACCGCTGCTGAGCGTGATGTTCATGGATCCCGGTTACCGCAGGAGAGCACTCGCTTGCTGACCGTTAGATGACAGTTGCTGACAGTTTGTCGCCAGTCAATGACACTGAAAAGAATGAGGCGCCATCACAATTGCTTAGGACTGAAGTCGCAAGACGGCCTCTGACACAAGAGATTTCGCACTGACGGAAGAGAGATGTTTCATGATGCGGGAGCGCGGGGCACAGTTGCTTCAGCCAACGTATTCCGGCGAAAAGTCGTTCCTCCCCTCCCCCAATGTTGACTGTGTTGGCAGCCCCGGAGCTTTGGCTCCGGGGCTTTTTATTTTAGGCGGTTGCTTGGGATCTGGCGGCATTGAATTGCGCTCGAGGCGAAAGCAAATTAGTACCGTTCGAGCCCGCCGCCGGAACTGTGCCGATGTCCAATCTCGACGCCAACCGCAACCAGAAGAACGACGGCAAGATCACGCTGCATGGCCCCGACGCGTTTGCGGCCATGCGCAAGGCGGGGCAGCTTGCCGCGAGCGCGCTCGATATGCTGGTGCCGCATGTGATTCCGGGGGTCTCGACCGAGCGGTTGGACGGCTTGATCTTCGAATTCGCCATGGACCACAAAGTGTTGCCGGCGACACTCAACTATCGCGGGTACACGAACTCGATCTGCACGTCGGTGAATCACGTGGTCTGCCACGGCATTCCGAATGCCAAGCCGCTGCGCGAAGGCGACATCCTCAACATCGACGTGACGCTGATCGTCGATGGCTGGCACGGCGATACCAGCCGCATGTACGCGGTGGGCCAGATCCCGCGCAAGGCGGAGCGGCTGATCGAGGTGACGTTCGAAGCGCTGCGCCGGGGCGTCGCGGCGGTGAAGCCGGGTCACACCACCGGCCACATCGGGGCGGCGATTCAGGCCTATGCCGAGAGCGAGCGCTGCAGCGTGGTGCGCGACTTCTGCGGCCACGGTCTGGGCCGCGTGTTCCACGACCGGCCCAACATCCTGCATTACGGCGAGAAGGGCGAAGGGCCGGTGCTGCAACCGGGCATGCTGTTTACTATCGAGCCGATGATCAACGTCGGCCGCAACACGGTGAAGATCCTGCCCGACGGGTGGACGGCGGTGACGCGCGATCGGGAGCTATCGGCGCAATTCGAGCATGCCGTCGGGGTGACCGAGACCGGCTGCGAAGTGTTCACGTATTCGCCGGGCGGCTTCCATTGCCCACCCTACGCCCAGGCTGCCTGACGGAGCGGGGTTTGGAATGGGCCGGGGGCGGGGCAGGGACGGATCGGCTGGCCGCGACGACGGTGCCGAGCCGTCCGCTGTCGAAGTGCAGGCGAGCTTCTTCGAGCAGCAGGGCGTGGCCCCGACAGCTGCCACTGCCGCCGAGCCTGACGACCGCAAAGGCCATCGCGATCGCCTGCGGACGCGCTTTCGTTCGGGGGGCTCTGATGCAGTGCCCGACTACGAGCTGCTCGAGATGATCCTGTTTCGCGTGTTTCCGCGCGGCGATACCAAGCCGCTGGCGAAGAAGCTCGTGGCCAAGTTCGGGACCTTCGCCGAGGTGGTGAACGCCGCACCCGAGCGCCTGAAGGAGGTCGAGGGCATCGGCGATCGCGCGGTCGACGAGATCAAGCTCGTGCAGGCGGCGGCACTCCGCCTGATGAAGGGCGAGATCATGGGCCGCAAGGTGCTCGGCTCCTGGAACGCGGTGCTCGACTATTGCCGCGTGGCGCAGGGCTTCGAGAATCGCGAGGCGTTCCGCATCCTGTTCCTCGACAAGCGCAACCAGCTGATGGCCGACGAGGTGCAGCAGCGCGGCACCGTCGACCATACGCCGGTCTATGTGCGCGAGGTCGTAAAGCGGGCGCTCGAACTGTCGGCGACGGCGATCATTCTCGTGCACAATCACCCTTCAGGCGACCCGACGCCGTCGCGCGCCGACATCGACATGACCAAGCTGATCGTCGATGCAGCCAAACCGCTCGGCATCACCGTGCACGACCACATCATCGTCGGCCGCAATGCGCACGCAAGTTTTCGCGCGCTGCGGTTGATTTGAGGCGAGTGTCCATGTCCACCTCGATGGCAACCGGCAGCAGCGGCGCCCGTCCCGCCGCGCACGCAAAAAAGCGCCTGATCCTGTGTGCCGACGACTATGCGTTCACGCCGGGCATCAGCCGTTCGATGCGCGAGTTGCTCAGCGCGCGGTGCATCTCGGCGGTGAGCGTGATGGCGGCGTCGCAATACTGGCCCGCCGAGGCACCGTCGTTGAAAGACGTGGCGGGCGATGCCGACATCGGCCTGCACGTGACGCTCACCGATCACACGCCGCTCGGGGCCATGCCAGGGTTTGCGCCGGGGGGGAAGTTTCCGCCGATGGGCGCGGTGATGAAGGCCGGGTTGATGCGCCGGCTGCCGGTCGAGGAGATCCGCGGCGAAGTGGAGCGGCAGCTCGCGTCGTTCGTGCGCCACTACGGACGGCCGCCCTCACACATCGATGGGCATCATCACGTGCAGCAGCTGCCCGGCGTGCGCGACATCGTGGTCGAGGTGGCGCGGCGGGTCGGTGCGGGCCGCATCTGGGTGCGGTCGGGGAGCGTCCCCGCGGGGCTTGCGCGGCGGCGCGGCGTGGCGACGGGCAAGGCCATGATCATCGGCGCGCTCGGCGGCGGCATTTCGCGACGGGCACGGACGGCGGGTGTCCCGGTCAACCAGGGCTTCAGCGGCGCCTACGATTTCGCCACGGAGACGCGGCCAATGGGCGAATTGTTCGAGCGGTTCGTGCTGAGGGCTGGCGAGAACGCGCTGGTGATGTGCCATCCGGGCTATGCCGACGCGGCGCTGCAGGGTCTGGACCCGGTCACCCACACGCGCGACGCCGAGCACGCGTATCTGATGAGCGACGCGTGGCCAGCGCTACTCGCGCGCGAGGGCCTGGAGCTCGGGCCGTATCGGCATGGCGGCGTGTGACCGCGGCTCAAGCCGCGGGGCGGTCGAGGTGGTAGTGGTCGCGCAGCGTGGTGCCGTCGTAAGCGGTGCGGAAACGGCCGCGGCGCTGCAGGATCGGCACCACTTCGGCGGTGAAGGCTTCGAGCATGACGGGGAGCAGCGGCGGCATCACGTTGAAGCCGTCGGCTGCACCCGTGTCGACCCAGTCCTCGATCGTAGCTGCGACCTGCTCGGGCGTGCCGGCCATCACGAAGTGCCCGCGTGCGCCGGCGAGCTTACCGAGTAGCTGCCGCAAGGTCAGTCGCTCGCGCCTGACCGCGCCGACGATCAGCTCGATGCGTCCGCGCGAGCTTTCGTTCAGCGCGGGGTCGGGAAAATCCTCCGGGCGCAGGATCTGGTCGAGCTTCAAGTGCGAGAAGTCGTGGCCGTCGAAGCGATCCGACAGGCGCGTGAGGCCGACCTTGGGATCCGACAGCTCGTTGAGCTCGCGCTCCAGGCGTTTGGCCTCCGTTTCGGTGCCGGCGATCATGGCGCTGATGCCGGGCAAGACGAGAAGCTGATCGGGGCGGCGGCCGGCGGCGACCGTGCGCGCTTTGATGTCCCGGTAGAACTCGAGCGCCGTGCTCTTGTCGATGTGGGCGGTAAACACCGCTTCGGCATGGCGCGCAGCGAATTCCCGGCCGGTGTCGGAGGAGCCGGCCTGCACGAGCACCGGCCAGCCCTGCGGCGAGCGCGGCAGATTGAGCGGTCCCGCCACCTCGTAGGCCA
>JANOJW010000244.1:0-2341 GCA_031418955.1 Hyphomicrobiales bacterium
GGTGAAGGCGAGACTGGTCGCTTTCTCCACCCGCGCTTCGGCGACGCTCACCTCCCGTTCGGCAACCTCGAGTCGGCTGCGTTGAACCATGTCGACCAGGCGCACCAGCACAGCACCCTGAGTGACGGTGCTGCTCGGCTGAACCAGCACCTCCCGCACGATGCCATCCTGCGGCATCGCGACGACCTCGGCGTTGCGCGGCGCAATCTCCAGCGGCGCCAGAACGGACATCGGTACGGGGGCCGCCAGCGCCGCCAACGCGCCAACGATCCCGATCGCTGCGACGGCTGGTCGAAAGCGGGGACCTCGACGCTTGCCGGTGCTGAGCTGCAGGAAGGCCCGTGCGTGTCCGATCGACTCGCCCAGACGGGTCGAGATCGCCCGATCGGCATCGGTCCAGGGCGACTCGCGCAGCAGCAGCGCTATGGCCTGCGGCGAGCCCCGCGCTGACCACAACGGCTGGCAGAGGACGTGTCGGAACGGATAGTCCCGCGTCAGAGGATCGGTTGGGTCGGCGACATCTGGCAGCCACAGCTCGATAGCTTCTGAAGTGCCGCGCTCGACGGCGGCCCGCCGTATCACGTCCTCGATCCAGCGAACGATCGGGGTGGTGCGATCAATGCTGGCAATGCCGGTCGCCGCGCGTAGCGTGGCGCGGCCGTTCGTATGCTCGACCACAAACACCTGCCGCGCGCGGATCAGGCGGCGACCGTCATTGGCGAGCAAAGCATCGACCTCGCTGACGCTGGCAGATCGCCGAGCGTCGGCCTCGATCTTCAACAATTGCGCAAATGCTTGTGGCGCAGCGCTAGCTGACGGGATTTCTCCGGCGGGGGCGCGCTGGCCGGAGGCAGTGCGCGGGCTCTCGATCGGTCGATTGGCACTGGCCATGACGGCTACCTCCTCGCGACGAGCAACGCGCCCGCGCAGCTCATTCCGATCGCCAGAGCATCTGGTGCAGACAGCACCCTGGTGACGATCCTGAGCGTCTTGCTGACGGGATCGACGGTCGGGTTGACAGCCGTAATCTGCGCCGTGCCATGTCCACCGGGGATTTCGTCGATAGTGAAATCGATCTCCTGACCGATCCGCAGGCTGACCCAGAGCCTGGACGACACGATGAAATCGATCTCGAGGGTCCCGTCCTCGACGATGACGAGGTAGGGGCGCTGGGCAGCCGTGAACTCCCACACGCGGACCGGCGCATCGGCGACCCGCCCCGAGAACGGCGCCCGCACGTTGCAGTCCTCGTGCCGTGCCTCGATCATGCGGTGCTCGCCCTTCGCCTTCTCGAGCCGGGCTCGTGCGATCTCCAGCTCGTTGCGTCCGACGGCCTTGTAACTGTCGAGCTTCACGTTGGAGTCGAGGTTGAGTTCGGCCTCGCGCAACATTCCCCTGGCGGCTTGCTGTTCGGCTTCGACCCGCCGGCAGTCGAACGCGGCGATGATGTCGCCGGCGCGAAACGCGTTGCCTTCACGAAAGGGCAGTCGGACGAGACGCATGGGAATGTCCGTCGACAGCGAGGCCTGGTTGACCGGCCGAACGACGCCGCGCATCGGCTCGCCAGACGCTGCAGATGCGAACACGGAGGCGATCACCACGGTGATCATGGCGCCGGTGGCCGCAAGCTGCATGCGCCCGGTCGTCCCTTCGAACAGGCGGTGGACGGGCGCCATGACAGTCCTCCTGGGAAGCGGAGATGGAGTGATCGGCAGGCGACGCCCACGCTGTTTTGCTGCCAAAGTCGGGGCGCCGACGAGCCGTTCCGTAATCCCGATCACTCCGAGCGGCGTGCGCTCGCCACCGCATCATGCGCGCGATGTCCGGCCGGGCCTTGAACCGGCCGCGTCTGCTCGAGGCCCGGAGGATCGATGCCGACGGCTGCGGTCAATGCAGCGTGGGCACTCTCCAGATGCGACTGGATGACGTGCCATCGAACCTGGGCGACGACGCCTCCCAGTTCCTCGCGCAGCAGCGATTGCTCGCTCACGCGGTCCGCTGCGGACTCGGCGCGGATGTGCGCAAGCAGCAGGTTCTGCGTATCGAGGTAGGCGCTTGCGGTCCCAAGCTCACGCTCGAGTACCCCGATGCGAACCCGCGACACATGGATTTGCATGACGACGGTCGCAGCCATGGCGAGTTCACGATGCTCGAGCAGCTCCTGGCTCGCCTCGATCAGCTCGCGCTTACGCGGATACTGAAACAAGCGCATCACATTCCAGCTGGCGCGCGCCCCCCAGTTCAACCACTGAGAGTGCAGGATGAAGGAGTTGCTGTCGAAGTTGTTGCCGACGTACGGCGTGATCCCGGGCAACAGCTCGAGCAAGGCGGCATGAGCGGC
>JANOJW010000245.1:0-1681 GCA_031418955.1 Hyphomicrobiales bacterium
TGAACCAGGCGCTCTACACCAACGCTCAGTTCTCAGGCTGGCTGACCTCCCGCACGCCGCTCGGCCGCTGGGGCGACGTGGAGGAACTGCAGGGCGCGTGCGTGTTTCTGGCTTCGGACGCGGCGAGCTTCATGACCGGCCACATCCTTTACGTCGACGGCGGCGTGACTGCGACGCTGTGAGTGTGCCCGAGCCTACATTCCCGGATAATTCGGGCCGCCGCCCGTGTCCTCAAGCTTTGAGGGCGGCGCGCACTCGGATGCCCGGGTCTACATGCCCGGATAGTTCGGGCCGCCGCCGCCCTCGGGGACAGTCCAGGTGATGTTCTGGCTCGGATCCTTGATGTCGCAGGTCTTGCAGTGCACGCAGTTCTGCGCGTTGATCTGGAACCGCGGGCCCGCCTCATCCTCGATGATCTCGTAGACGCCGGCTGGACAATAGCGTTGCGCTGGCTCGGCGAACTCAGGCACGTTGACTGCGACCGGGATCGCGGGATCGGTGAGCCGCAGGTGTGCGGGCTGGTCTTCCTCGTGATTGGTCGCCGAGAACGAGACGCTGGTCAGCCGGTCGAAGGTCAGCACGCCGTCGGGCTTGGGGTAATCGATCGGCTTCCAGTTGCTCGCGCGGCCGGTGGCGGCATGATCAGACTTGCCGTGCTTCAACGTGTACCCGAGACCCGTTCCCGGGAAAATCGTGTTGAGCCACATGTCGGCGCCCGACAGCGCCGTGCCCAGTGCGGTGCCAAACTTGGCGAGCAGGGGCTTTGCGTTGCGCACGCGGCGCAGATCCTTGGCGATCGGTCCAGTGCGCACGGCGCGCTCATAGGCGTCCAGGCGGTCATGCGAACGGCCGGCTTTCAGCGCCTCGAACGCGGCTTCGGCCGCGTGAATGCCCGAGAGGATCGCGTTGTGGCTGCCCTTGATGCGCGGCACGTTGACGAAGCCCGCCGAGCAGCCGGCCAGCACGCCGCCGGGGAACACCAGCTCCGGGATCGACTGCCAACCGCCTTCCGTGATCGCGCGCGCGCCATAGGCGATGCGCTTCCCCCCCTCGAAGGTCTCGCGGATTACGGGGTGCGTCTTGAAGCGCTGGAACTCCTCGTAAGGATTCAGGTACGGATTTTGATAGTTGAGATGCACCACGAAGCCGACCGAAACGAGGTTCGCGCCGTAGTGATAGAGAAACGAGCCGCCGCCGGTTTTGTTGTCGAGCGGCCATCCGAGCGTGTGCTGCACATGGCCCGGTTTGTGATTTTCCGGGCGGACCTCCCACAGCTCCTTGAGGCCGATGCCGTACTTCTGCGGCTGGCTGTTAAGGTCGAGAGCGAACCTGGCGATCAGCTGCTTGGCGAGTGATCCACGCGCGCCTTCGGCGATGATCGTGTAGCGGCCCTTCAGCTCCATGCCGCGCGTGTAACGGTCCGAGGGCTTGCCGTCCTTCCCGATACCCATGTCGCCGGTCGCGACGCCGGTCACCGCGCCCTGGTCGTCGTAGAGAACTTCCGACGCGGCAAAGCCCGGGTACACCTCGACGCCGAGCTCGGCCGCCTGCTCACCGAGCCAGCGGCAAAGCTGGCCGAGGCTCGCGATATAGTTGCCGTGATTGTTCATCAGCGGCGGCATCGCGAAGTTCGGCAGCGGCAGCACACCAGCGGGACCGAGATAGAGGAACTTGTCCTCCT
>JANOJW010000246.1:0-8131 GCA_031418955.1 Hyphomicrobiales bacterium
GGATGATCAGCTGCGGCTTGCCGTCGACCGTCTTCCAGAACGGCAGCTCATCGCCATAGTAGTCGCTGTCGTAGAGAAACCCGCCATGTTCGACGACAAGACGCCGTGTGTTCACGCTCGGCCCATAGCGGCAATACCAGCCTGCAGGTGCCTCGCCCATGGTCTGCTTGAATGAGGCGACGGCCTTGCGGATGTGCTCGCGCTCCTCGGCCTCGGTAAGTTCGAAATGCTTGATCCAGCGCCAGCCATGGGAACATACGTCATGGCCTGCAGCCTTGATCGCCGCGCATGCGGGCGGATGGCGTTCCATGGCCAACGCACAGCCGAACACCGTCATGGGCAGTTTGCGCTCTTCGAATAGCCTCATGAGCCGCCAGAAGCCGACGCGGCTGCCGTATTCGAACAGGCTTTCGCCGGCGAGATCGCGGCCCTTCACGCCCTGGTTCAGGCCGTGGGCTTCGGTCAGGCCGGTCTCGGTGAAGCCCTCGCCATCCTGCACGGACGGTTCGGAGCCCTCCTCGTAGTTCATCACGAAGTTGACCGCGAGCCGTGCGCCGCGTGGCCATTTCGGGTTCGGCGGATTGGCGCCATAGCCGATGAGATCGCGATCATAGGTTCTGGACATGTCTCAACTCTCCGCAAGGCTCGGAAACACAATCGTCACAGGCGCTGGCAGATCGACAAACTCTTCGTCACCCTTGCCGCCGTCGAGCCACATGAAAATGGCGAACTGGCCGGGTCTGTCGAGCACACTCAAGGGATGATGCCACACGTTCATGCCATAGGTGACGCCCTGGTCGCCACGCGCGATGAACGCGTGCAATTGCGTCGCGTCCGGCTTGCCGTCCGGACCATGCGGCGCCACGATGACCAGATAGCGCGAAACGTCGATCGGCACGAAGCTCTGCGACGAATACTCGTGGCGCTCCATTTTCACGGCGAGGAGTTGCGGCCTCTCGAGCGGCTGCGATTTGGTCAGCGACAGGCTGGCATTGGCTGAACTCCGGCCATTGGCCAACGCCTCGCTGAAGTAACTGCGTCCGAACCCGACGGGGCGCTCGATGACGCGGCCAAACGGGGCGAACGCGGATGTGGTCAGCGGTATTGCGGTGATCACGGCGGAGCACTCCTCTATCCGCCCATGCGGCGCGTCAGGCCGACGAGGCGTTCCATGACAAGCGTCAGCACCACGACCGATACGATCAACACCGTGGAAATCGCGGCCACGCGGACATCCAACGTGCTTTCGATCATGCCCCACATGCGGATCGGCAGCATATCGGTCCGCGCGTTGGAGAGGAATAGCGAAACCGGCACGTTGTCGAGCGACGCGACGAAGGCGAGGAAAGCGCCCGCGGCGACACCCGGTACGATCAGTGGCAGGGTCACCCGGCGAAACGTGTAGAAACGGCTGGCGCCGAGGCTGGCGGAACTCTCGAGCAAAACCGGATCGAGCTGCGTGAAACTCGCAACCGTGGTGCGAAACACGAACGGCGAGATGACGATGAGATGCCCGATGGTCAGCAGCCAGAGCGACGGTCGGTAGCCGAGCAGCGTGAAGAACATCAGAGTTGCCAGTCCATAGGACAACGTCGGCAGGATCAGCGGCGCCAGAAACGTTGCTTCGACAGTCCGCGCGGCCTTCGTCCTCACGCGCGCTATGGCCATGGCCGCCGGCACGGCGAGAAGCGTCGCCGCGGCTGTCGCCACGGCTGCCACCCACAAGCTGTTGTAGGCGGCCGAATGGATGTGCCGTGACTTCACGGGATCGAACAGATCGAAATACCATCGCGTCGAGAACGACGGTGGCGGGAATTTCAGTGAGGCCGATGTCGTGAACGATGTCACAATGACCACGATCACCGGGCCGACCAGGACCAGAAAGGCAATCAACGTCAGCGCGCCGATCACAGCGAAGTAGCTCGCGTCCATCCAGGTGACACGCCGCGTCATGTCATCTCCCCGCCGGATCGATGAAGCGACCGACCGCGTTGAGCGCGACGATGCCCGTCAGGACCGAGACCAGCAGCATGATCGAGGCGACGGCCGCGAATGGCCAGTTCGAGATCACCATGGCTTGCTGCCAGATCACCGAGGGCAAATAGACGAGGCGCCCACCACCGATCACGGACTGCGAAATGAACGCGGTCGTCGCACTGGCGAAGACCAATGTCGCTCCCGCCACCCAGCCGGGCACGCTCAGCGGCAACAAGACCTTGAAGAATGTGCGCCAGCGCGACGCGCCTAGGGCGCGCGAGGCTTCGACCAGGCTCCGATCGATGCCCTGCATGACGGCAAGCAACGGCAAAAGCATCAACGGCAGCTCGATCTGCATCAGCGCGAGCACCAGACCGTGTTGCGTCTGCAGCAGCGGGACCGGCGATAGGCCGATGCTGAGTAGCGTCTGATTGACCACGCCTTCGCGTGCCAGCAGCACGATCCATGCAAACGTGCGGACGACGACGGAAGTCAGCAGCGGCAGTACAACGATGAACAGCAGCAGCCGCCGCAGCCAGGGCGCCGCCTCGTAAAACAGCAATGCCATGGGATAGGCGAGTACGGTTGCAGCCAGCACCGTCAGCACGCCGAGCACTATCGTGCGCCAAATGGCGCCGACGTAGAACGGATCGCCAAGGAACTTGATCCAGTTGGCAAACCCGAGCTTCGTCAGCTCATTGTCCTCGAAAAGACTGATCGAACCCAGCAGCAGCAGCGGCGCGGCGAAGAACGCCAGATAGGCGAGGCCGAGCGGGGACGCGAGCCCCCACCCCACTTTGTCTTCCGCCTGCGCAACGGTTGCGACCGCTGCCGGCGTTCGCGCCTGGCTCGCTACCATCGTTTATTTCGTCACTTCTTTGTTGAAGCGCTCGATCCAGGCGGCCCGCTGTGGGTTGATCTTGGTCCAATCGTGCGAGACGAGCTTCGACAGCTCATCGAGGCTCTTGATCGGTTGATCACCGGCGAGCACCACCTCTTTGTTGGTCGGCAGCAAGCCAGCCGGAGACTTCATCAAAGCCTCCTGCACGGCCGCCGAGATAACGGTATCGATGTATTTGTAGGCGTTGTCCTTGTTCTCGCCGCCCTTGGCAATGTGCAGCGTCGTCACGAAGGTGATGGCTCCTTCCTCCGGCATGGCGAATTCGATGTCGACACCGCGCGCTTTGAGCGTCGAGACGTTGTTGGTGTTGGTGTAGGTGACGTCGATCTGGCCCTGCTGGAACATGCCAGGCAAAGCGGCGGGCGGCGTCACGGCTGCGACCTTCGACAGGATCTTCTTGATCTCGGCAAAGATGGGTTCGATGTTGGCCTCAGAGCCGCCGAACGCCTTCGCCATCTCGATCAATGAAACCGTGCCGAACGTCGTCTGAAAGCCTGTCAGGCCAAGTTTCGAGACATACGGTTCCTGGAACAGGTCCTTCCAGCTTTTCGGTTTCGGCAGTTTCTTCGGATTGTAGGCAATGCCGACGATCTGTGAATTCACCGCGGCCCCCCAGCCATCGATGCCGGTTGCCGCAAGCTTCGACGCGTTTGTCAGCTTTTTGCCGTCGAACGGCTCGAGCAGGCCCCGCTCGATAGCCGTCACGCGCGGGCCGGGGTCGAGTACAAAGCTGTCGAAAGGGGCGACGCCGCGGGCGGCGACGGCCTTGGCAATCTGATCGACGGCAAACAGCGGCTCCAGCGCGAGATCCACGTCATGCGCCTTTTTGAGTGCCGGCAGCACGATCGAGCGATACTGCTCGTCCCAGCTGCCCGGGTAGATCGCCGCCGTGACGGAGCCCTTGGCATAAGCGGAGCCGCCGAACAGTGCCGTGCCGCCGATGGCTGCGGCGCCGGCCATCACTTGGCGGCGATCGGGACGGGGATGTTTCATGGCAGGTGCTCCTTGGGTCGGTGTTGCGGTTGATTTAGTTATGTAAGACAGGGAAGGCGGACACTTCGGTACCAGGGCGGAGGCCAAGCCACATCTGCGCGCCCGGCTGGCGTGGCGCACCTGCGCGCGGTTCGATGATCTTGATCGGTCGTCCGTCGCTGGTCTCCATTTCGTGGATGGTCTGGGGCCCGAGCGGCACGGTGAGGCGATGGCTGACGGGTACGAGCCCGTCTGTCGCGCGCTCGTGCAGCGTCAGTTGCTCCGGACGGACCGCCACGATGACACGCTGGCCAACGCTTGTGGAGCCATGGCTGATGGCGGGCATTGTTCCGCCGGCATCGAGCGCGATGTGCGCACGGCCCGCATCGACGCCGGTGACGACCCCCGCAAATTGATTCATGGAGCCGATGAAGCCGGCGACGAAAAGGCTCGACGGCCTGTCATAGACGGCGACGGGCGTATCGCATTGCTCGATTCGCCCCTTGTTCATCACCGCTATGCGGTCGGCGACACTCATTGCCTCATCTTGATCATGGGTGACCAGGATCGCCGTCAGCCCGAGCTCGCGTTGCAGGCGCTTGATTTCGATTTGCATGTCGAGACGCAAGCTCTTGTCCAAGGCACTGAACGGCTCATCGAGCAGCACGACCGAGGGCTCGACCGCGAGCACGCGTGCAAGCGCGACCCGTTGCTGTTGCCCCCCCGACAACTGACGCGGCAACCGATCACTCATACCACCCAGGCGAACCACGTCGATCATCTGGGCGACGCGTTCGCCAATCTCGTGCGTTGGCCGCCCGCGCGCTTTAAGCCCGTAGGCGATGTTCTCGCCGACTGTCATATGCGGAAACAGCGCGTAGTTCTGGAAGACGATGCCGATATTGCGCAGGTTCGGCGGACGGTCGTCGATGCTGTGCCCGTCAACGAGGATTTGCCCTGCGCTCTGGCGCACAAAGCCTGCGATGATCCTAAGCAGCGTCGTCTTTCCGCAGCCAGATGGACCGAGGAGAGCCATGATCTCGCTGGCATGAACCGACAGTGTCACGTCGTCGACCGCGGGTTGCGTGGCGTATCTGTGCGTCACCGCGTCGATATCGACGGTGTGGCCGGCCAAACGCAGCGCGTTTTCAGTCTTTGCGGTTTTCAAGTCTGCCCCGTCCGCCATCAAACCGCTCTCATAGCCCGCTTCGACAAGCGCCCCGCCGCGAACAGTATGGCACAAAGCGCGAGCCACAGGCTATCCGGCAGCCGATCCTAAAATGCGCAAATTGATCAGGCCGCGTGCCCGATTTTTGGGCGAGCGCGAAGCGGGGGTCTTGCGCCTGACGGTTGTTCGATCCATCGTCGGGCATGACCACGATCCAGCTCGTCAACCCTAACACCTCGACAGCGACAACGGACCTGATGCTCGAGATGGCCCGGGCGGCGGCGCCGCGGGGGCTATCGATCACCGGCGTCACAGCTCGGCAGGGATTGCCGCTCATCGTCGACGGGCGCAGTCTCGAGCTGTCGATTGCAGCTGTCGCAGTGCTGGAGCCGGAGCTGATCTCGGCTGGCGTCATCGTCGCTGCGTTCGGCGATCCCGGCGCTGATCTGCTGCGCAACCGGTTGAAAGTTCCGGTTGTCGGCATCGGCGAGGCCTCCATCCTGGCGGCCCATGCCGGTGGGCGGCGCTTCTCGATCGTCACCACGACCCCTTTGCTCGAGCCGGCGATGCGTGCGCGGGTCGAGAAGCTCGGCTGCGCGACCGGCCTCGCGAGCATTCGCATTTCGACGGACGACCCGGTGCGTCTGACAGCAGATCCGGTGGCCCTCGAACAGCGGTTGTAGGCGCTCGTCGATCTCTGTGTCGCCGAGGACCGTGCAGGTGCCGTGATCATCGGCGGCGGCCCGTTGGCCCGCGCCGCTCGCGCCATCGCCCAGAGGACGCCAGCTGCGATCATCGAGCCCGTGCCGGCGGCCGTCGCCTGGATGGTCAAAGCCATCGGAATGTGATGAAAGTTGGTGCAATCAGCCGCTTTCTACGTTCTTTCCCGACGACTGGCTTGGCAGCCTTCGCCGTCTCGTCGATTTTAAATCCACGCAATGGAAGTCGCTCATGTCGATCGCTCTGCCCCCGACCAACCGGAATTTCCGCGGCTACGGCGGCCAGCCGCCGAACGTGCGCTGGCCCGACGGCGCACGGCTTGCGGTGTCCGTCGTCGTCAACGTCGAAGAAGGCGCAGAGCTGTCCCTTGCCATGGGCGACGAGCGCAACGAGCCGATCCACGAGGTCGTCGACAGCATCGAGCGTGTGCCGGACCTGTGCATGCAGAGCCACTTCGACTACGGCACGCGGGCAGGCTGGCCGCGCGTTCGCGCGGCACTGAAGCGCCACAGCATCAAGGCGACGATGAATTGCTGCGCACGTGCCATCGCCTACTCGCCGTGGCTGGCGCAGGAAGCTGCCGCTGATGGTCATGAAATCTCGGCGCACGGCTGGCGGTGGGAGCGGCAGGCGCACATGAGCGAAGAGCACGAGCGCGGCATCATTGCCAAGGTGGTAGCCGTGCTGGGCGACGCCGCAGGTGTACCGCCCGTCGGCTGGCACACGCGCTCCTCGGCGTCCGTCAATACACGCCGACTGCTCGTTGAGCACGGCGGGTTTCTCTACGACAGCAACGCCTACGATGACGACGTCCCCTATACGCTCGATATCGCTGGTCGCCCGCACGTGGTGCTACCCTATGCGTTCGACACCAACGACATGCGCTTCTTCAACAGCTATGCGTTCGTGCAAGGCGAGGACTTCGCGCGCTACTGCATAGCAGCCTTCGAACGCCTCTATGCCGAAGGCGCGGACGCACCACGCATGATGTCGATCGGCCTGCACCTGCGCATCATGGGCCGCCCCGGCCGTATCGGTGGCCTAGAGGCTTTCCTCGCGCATGCCGCTGCCAAACCAGGCGTGTGGTTCGCACGTCGCGATGCGATTGCGCATGCCTGGCGCGCCGGAATTGGATTGCCGCGGTGGCAGCCTGCGGCGCCATTGTCGGCGTTTGCGTTGCCAGCGTAACGCGTTGAACCGGATCGCCTGCAAAGCATCGCGTTCACGATCCGATGTCGATCATTTCGGCGACATCAGATCGTCGTCATGCGCTTGAGGCCGACAAGGCGGTCGCAGACGACCAGCGCGGCAATGGTGGCGACGATCAGCAGCGTTGAGGTCGCGGCCACGGTCGGATCCGGCGACATTTCGAGCTGATTGAGCAGTTGGATCGGCAACGTCTTGGTGCGCACATCGACGAGGAAGATCGAGATCGGATAGTTGTCGAACGAGGCGATGAAGGCGAACAGCGCGCCCGACATCACCCCGGGCAGAATATTCGGCACCAGCACGTGCCAGAGCGCTCTCGGGTACGAGTAGCCGAGCGTGCGCGCGGCATCCACCATCGAGAAGTCGAAGAGGCTGAGGCTGGCCAGCAGCGTTCGAATGATGAATGGCATGGTCAGCACGACGTGGGCGATCAGCAGCGTGGTGTAGGCATCGCGCACGCCGACGGCGCGTGAGCCCTGCAGGAAGGCGATGCCGAGCACGAGGCCCGGGATCATCAAGGGGGATGCCATGAACGTCGCAATCGCATCACTGCCGGGGACCGCCCGACGCACGACCGCGATGGCGCAGAGCAGCCCCAGAACCAGCGACAGGCAGGTCGAGATGAAAGCCACCTGCGCCGACAGCCATGCCGACGCCAAGAGCCCATCGGCATTGCGGATGGCCGAGTACCATTTGAGGGAGAAGCCCTGCGGGGGAAAGGCAAATACAGCCGATTCCGTGATCGACACCGCGATGACGATCAGGATCGGGGTGAATAAGAACATCAGCACCAGCGCAAGCACCAGCCAACAGGCCCCATAGCAGATGCGCGCGATCATAGTCCGCGTCCCCGGTTGCTCGTGAGTTGCGCGAGGTAGGTCGAGACGACGACGATGATGGCGGCGAGCACGAGCATGATGACGGCCATGCTGGCTCCAAGATTGAAATCGCGGATGTTGAGGTAGGCCTTGGCCATCACCTGCGACATGGTCATGAAGCGATCGCCGATCAGCAGGCCGGGCGTTACGTAGGCGGCGACCGAAATCGAGAACACCAGCGAGGCGCCGGCCACCACACCCGGCATGGTGAGCGGCAGGGTGACCTTGAGGAATGTCATCACAGGCCCGGCACCGAGCGAGGCAGCCGCATCATTGAGACGCGGATCGAGCTGGCGCATCACCGAG
>JANOJW010000247.1:0-2902 GCA_031418955.1 Hyphomicrobiales bacterium
CTATGGCGCGTCAATCTGGGTGAGACGGGCGGCGGCGATCGGAATGGGATGCGGCGGCCGGTAGCGGCATGAAGATCGTGCCGATTCGTTCCGCCGGCAAGTAGATTCGCTCTTCGTCGTGAGGCTTGATTGTCGCTGGCCGTCAATCAGCCCCCGTCTTGATTGTCGCTGATGTTGCCGACCGGCTCTCGGCCCGTTTTCGTTCGAGCGCCTTCCTCGCACGATAGCTCTCGACGTTCATCTCGAAGATGGTGGCGTGGTGCACGAGCCGGTCGATCGCCGCCAGCGTCATGGCCTGATCGGGGAACACCTTGCCCCACTGGCCGAACGCCTGGTTGGCGGTGATCAGCATCGAGCGCCGCTCGTAGCGGGTGCCGATCAGCTCGAACAGCACGCTGGTCTCGGCCTGATCCTTGGTGACATAGGCGAGATCGTCGAGGATCAGCAGGTGATACTTGTCGAGCTTGGCGAGCGCGCTTTCGAGCACCAGATCGCGACGCGCCACCTGCAATCGCTGCACAAGATCGGTAGTGCGGGTGTAGAGGACACGCCAACCATTCTCGACGAGCCCACGACCGATGGCTGCCGCCAGATGGCTCTTGCCCGCGCCTTGTCCGCCGAACAGGAGTAAATTGGCGCCGGTTTGCAGCCAGCTATCGCCGGCGACGAGCGCCTTCACCTGGGCCTTGGAGACCATCGGCACCAGCTCGAACTCGAAGCTGTCGATGGTCTTGCTGTCGGGTAAGTCGGCGTCAGCCATGTGCCGTGCAATGCGGCGGCGACCGCGATCGGCCATCTCGGCCTCGGTGAGGGCGGCGAGGAAGCGGGCCGCCGGCCAGCCCTCCTTGTCGGACTGCTCGGCGATGCGCGTCCACATCGTCTTCATCGCCGGCAGCCGCAGCTCGGTCAGCAGCAACTCGACGCGCGCGGCGTCGATCGTGAGTGACTTGCTCATGCCGCCACCTCCACTGCGCACGCCACCGGCATGACCAACCCGCACACCTCCGGCATGACCAGTTCGCAGGCGCTAGCCACGACGGGAACAACGCTCACCAGCTCGTCGTAGATCGACAGCGCGGCCAGCTCGACCACGACCTCCGGAATGGACGCGGCGTCCGGCGCGAACCGTTCTCGCAATCGGGCGAGATCGGGCAGCCGGCCGGCATCGAGTTCCGCCGTGATCGCATCAGCGAGTTCCGCCTCGCAGGCCCGATCATGGGCAAGCGCGAGCAGTCCAACCATCGTGCGGCAGGCTGGTCTTTCTCCCAGGCCGGCAAGCAGCGCTTCGAAGGCGAGTGCGTAGGCGGCGCGCGGGAACAACTGATCGCGGTAGACCAGATTGAGCAGCGCCATCGGCTTCCTGCGCAACGCGTGGATGACGTGCCGATAGTCGACGACCTGCGCCCGCTTGTTGTGGTCCGGTGAGCGACCACGCCGCAGCGTGACCACCTCGGTCGAGCCGAGCAAGCAGACCAGCCGGTCGTCGTAGAGGCGCACGCTGAGCCAGTGCCCGATCAACCGCGACGGCACGGTGTAGAACACCTTGCGCAGGATAAAGCCGCCCGACGACGTCACAATGACGCGCTCCTCCTCGAAGTCGGCCGTGCGCCGCTCGGGGAGTGGCTTCAATGTAGCGCGCTCGATCTCGATCCGTTTGCGATTGCGCGCATTGCGCCGGCCGACCACCTCGTCGATGAAGCGGCGGTAGGCGTCGAGATCGGCGAAGTCGCGCGAGCCGCGCAGCAACAGCTCGTCCTCGATCACCTTCTTGAGATGCCCGTGCGGACTCTCGATCGATCCGTTCTCGTGCGCGACGCCCGGATTGTTGCGCGTCGGCGTCATGCCGTAGTGGGCGACGAGCGCCTCGTAGCGCTTCGTCTGATCCTCGCTCGCATCGCGGTCGAGGTTGCGGAACGCCGCCGACAGACTGTCGGAACGGTGCTGCTCGGGAACGCCACCCAACGCCCACAGAGCATTCTGCAGCCCTTCCGCGAGGGCGACATAGCTCTCGCCGCCGAGCACGACATGGGCATGCTCGAAGCCGGAGTACGCGAGGCGGAAGTGATAGAGCCGATGCGCCAGGGGCTCGCCGGCGATCAGGATGCCAAGCTCGGCGACGTCGGTAAAATCGCTGAGCCCCATCCGCCCCGGCGGATGCTCCTGGCGGAAGATCACGTCCCGCTCGGGGCCGTGCAGCGCGCGCCACTGGCGGATGCGCCGCTCCAGCGTCCGGCGCACGCCCTCGCCCAGCTCGGGATGCCGGCGCACGATCTCGCTGAACACGGCGACCGCCCGGATGCCGGGCGCGGCCACGAGCATCGGCACGATCTCGGCGTCCCACAGATGGGCGAGCGGATCGGGACGGCGGCGCTCACGCGGCTCCCTCCTCTGCGAGGGAAGGCGCGGATCGGCCTCGATCCGGTAGCCTGTCGCGCGGCTGAACCCGGCCATCGCGGCGGCGGCGACGGGCGTACTGGTCTGACGGGACTTCATGAACAACCTCGTCTGGCAGTCGGTGACGTGCTGGCCAGTCAAGCGGCGATCCTTCTGTCGTGAAGAATCGCATGCTCAGCTCGACCGCTCCGACCGCCAGACGCTGTCCCTCCCCTCGTCGGAAAGTCCGGTGGACATCCTGGGGAAAACTCGCAGCGCCGGGGATGGACTGCCGTCGCTCGGGCTACGCCCTCCCGCCGTCAGCCCATCCCCGGCGCCAGTCTCATCCTGATTGTCGCTCCAGTCTCATCCTGATTGTCGCGCCGCAGCGCACGACGCCATCGGCGTCACGCGTGAGCGGTGCTGGAAATATGACTGGGTTCTGGAATTCGACATCAAGGGTCTGTTCGACAACATCGACCACACGCTTTTGCTACGGGCCGTCCGGAAGCACGTGACGTGCACATGG
>JANOJW010000248.1:0-2469 GCA_031418955.1 Hyphomicrobiales bacterium
TACGGCCTGATGCCGTCGCCGAACCTGATCGCCACGGCGCTGGCGCGGCGCACGACGGACACCGCGATCTGCGTGATGGGCAACTCGCTGGCGCTCTACAACCCGCCGACGCGCGTGGCGGAAGAGTTCGCGATGATCGACTGCATTTCGGGCGGGCGGCTGATCGCCGGCTTCCCCGTCGGCACGCCCATGGACACCTGCTACGCCTACGGTCAGAACCCATCGATGCTGCGCGAGCGCTATCTCGAGGCGCACGACCTCGTCATGAAAGCCTGGACCGAAAAGGAGACGTTCGCGTTCAACGGCCGCTTCAACCAGCAGCGCTACGTCAACATCTGGCCCCGCCCGATCCAGCAGCCCCATCCTCCCGTGTGGATCCCTGGTGGCGGCTCGGTCGAGACGTGGGCGTGGTGTGCGAAGATGGACTACGTCTACGCTTACCTGTCGTACTACGGCTACAAGGCCGGCCTGAAGACCATGCAGGGCTTCTGGGACGAGATGGCCAAGCTCGGCAAGGATCGCAATCCCTATCGCGCCGGCTTCCTGCAGTTCGTCGGCGTGGCGCCGACCCGCTCGGAGGCGATGGAGCGCTACGCGGAAGCCGCCGAGTACTTCTACGGCCGCTGCCTGCACGTCGACCTGAAGTTCGCCTCACCCCCCGGCTACAACACGGAAGCCACGCAACGCGTCGGCCTCGAGAGCCAGGTCAAGCAGGCGGCGCAGGCGGCTGCCGATGAGGCGAAGGCCAAGGACGCGCTCGCCGCACAAGGCACCACGGGCTCCACCGCCGGCACCCGCTTTGGCATGGTGGCGCGCGAGATGGCCGACATCGTCGACCGCGGCTATGTGATCGTCGGCTCGCCGGACGAGGTGGTCGAGCAACTGCGCGAGGTCGCCGTCAATATGAACGTTGGCCACCTGATGCTACTGCTGCAGTACGGCAACATGTCGAAGGACCTCGCCAAGTACAACACCAAGCTGTTCGCCGAGCAGTGCATGCCGAAGCTGCAGCCGCTGTTCTCGCAGTGGGAGGACAAGTGGTGGCCAAAGCCGATGGAGCGCGCTAGCCGCGCCGCGGTGCCGGCGTTCGCACCGAAGGTGCAGGCGGCGGAGTGAGGTGCGAAGCATGGCGCGAGGCGCAGCCGTTTGAAGGTGAGTAAAATTTGCGGCAAGCGCATCTTTCGAGTTGCATCTGAACCCAATTTGTGCTTATTTTGTTCCGAAGCCAATTGGGAGGCCCGCATGCCCGACGAGCCCGAGAATCTGGTGCTTGTTCAGCTTCGCGAGATCCGCGCGAAGCTCGACAAGTTGGACGCGCTCGAGCGCAGCATGGACCGGCGTTTCGACCTGATCGACAAGCGGTTCGATGAGATGCGGTCATACGTCTACTATTCGCTGGGCCTTGGTACGGCCAACCAGCTGAAAACTGCCGAGCTCGAAGGCCGGATCGCTGCACTCGAGATTTCGCAACCGAAGTAGAAGCGGCGAAGTAGCTGCGATCACGCGCTGCGCCGGTCGGTCCACAGGGCCAGCAGCAGCGCCGCCAGCAGGAACACCACCGCCACGCCGAACACCCAGCGCGGCGCATTGGCGTCCATGATGAAGCCGTAGAGCATCGGCCCGATGATGCCGCCGATGTTGAAGCCGGTCGACACGATGCCGAAGGCGCGGCCAGCGGCACCGGGCGGTGCGGCCTTGCGCACCAGCATATCGCGCGAGGGCGCAATGATGCCGCCGAGGAAGCCGGCGAGCGATAGGACCGCGACGATCAGCAGCGCCGGCATCTGGATCAGCGCGATCAGGGCGACGAGCACGGCGTTGGCGCCAAAGCAGACGGCGGCCACCTGCGCGTGCTTCCGCGTCCGGTCGGCGAGGAGACCGCCCGCGAGCACGCCGACAGCCCCCAGCGCCAGGTAGCCGGTCAAGGCCCAGTTGGCCATCGCGAAGTCGACGTTGTAGGCGCTCATCAACGCGACGACGGAGAAAGTACCGAGCGCCGCGCCCGACAGCGACAGCAGGATGAAGAACAGCGTCATCGATAAAATTGCGGGTGTCAGCACGCTCGTGAGCGAGCCTGGGCCGCTTGCCTTCGCCGCGCTGACTTTGGCGCCGGTCGCCGGCGTCGGGATCACTGCGATCAATGCCGCAGCGATGAACGCGATCAGGCCCGCGGCATAGAACGCGGCCTCGAGCCCGAGCTTGCTCACCACCAGCAGGAAGAAGCCGGGCGCCATGGCGCCGCCGAGGAAGCCCGCGAAGGTGTGGATCGAGAACGCGCGGCCCATCTGCTTGTCGCCGATACCAGCGGCAAGCAGCGCATAGTCGGCCGGGTGGTAGACGCTGTTGGCGAGGCCCGCGAGCGCCATGCACGCGACCAGGATCGGGTAAGTGAGGTGGACGCCGAGAAGTGTGAACGCGAGCCCGCCGAGGCACAAACCGCCAAGCAGGATGCGCTTTGCGCCGAAGCGG
>JANOJW010000249.1:0-5138 GCA_031418955.1 Hyphomicrobiales bacterium
GCCAGGCTTCACAGTTGTTTATGTATTGTTCAGCAGATCACATTCATCCGCGAGCACGCCAATTAAGGTCCGCCGGACGAGATTTTGACGAGATCAGGCAGCGCGCTGGGGACCCACATGGAAGCGGATTACGTGATCGTCGGCGCCGGCTCGGCGGGTTGCGTGCTGGCGAACCGGCTCTCGGCCGACGGTGCGCAAGTCATTCTACTCGAGGCGGGTCCGCGCGACTGGCACCCGTGGATCCACGTGCCTGCCGGCCTCCTGAAGCTGCTTTACAATCCGCTGGTCAACTGGAACTACGCTTCCGAGCCCGACGCAAAGACAGGCAACCGCGCCATCCACTGGCCCCGCGGGCGCGTGCTGGGCGGCTCGTCGTCGATCAACGGCATGCTGTTCGTGCGCGGCAATCCGGCGGACTTCGACAGTTGGGCGCAAATGGGATGCCGCGGCTGGACCTATGACGAGTGCCTGCCGCATTTCAAGGCGATCGAGCGCTACGCGCCGGGCGACGACGAGCATCGCGGCAAGGACGGTCCGCTGCTGATCGAGGACTACCGCACGATCCTGCCGATCACGCACCAGTTCGTGAAGGCCGCGACCAACGCGGGCCACCCGTTCCTGAAGGACCTCTCCGGCGAGCGGCCGGCCGACGGCGTCGGCTACACGCAGATGTCGCGCAACGGCCGCTTCCGTGGCTCGACCGCGCAGACGTTCCTGCGGGACGCACGCGGGCGGGCGAACCTGCGCGTCGTCACCAACGCCACGGCCTTGCAGCTGCTGCTCGAGGGCCGCCGCTGCACCGGCGTCAGGATCGAGCAGATGACGCGCGAAATCGACGTAAGGGCGCGGCGAGAAGTGATTGTCGCTTCGGGCTCGATCAACTCGCCGCACCTGCTGCAGGTGTCGGGCATTGGCCCGGCCGCACACTTGAAATCCATCGGCGTCGACGTAGCGCACGACCTGCCGGGCGTCGGCAGCAATCTCGCCGACCACTACGCGACGCGCATCTCGCACCGGCTGAAACCCGGCACGCAATCGATCAACGGTCTGTCGCGCGGCCTGCCGCTGGTGGGCGAGGTCGCGAAGTGGCTGACCGTCGGCACCGGCGCGCTGACGTTCGGTGTGTCGAGCGCGCAGTGCTTCGCGCGCAGCCGCGAGGGCGTAGAAGCGCCCGACATTCAGCTGCTGTTCTCGCCGGCGAGCTATGATCCGACCAAGTTCGGCGCGCTCGAGAAGCAGCCGGGCGCGACGATTGCCGTGTCCATCGCACGCCCCGACAGCCGGGGCACGATCATGGCCGTCTCGGCTGATCCGCTCGCGCGCCCGCTGATCAAGCCGAACTATCTCGCAGCACAGAGCGATATCCGTGTCGCGCTCGCCGGCATCGCACATGCGCGTCGGATCTTCGCTGAGCCGGCGTTTGCCGCGCACTCGGACGGCGAGATCGTACCGGGCCCGAGCCTGACGTCGGAGACGGACCTGATCGAATACATCCGCAATTTCGGAACGACGATCTACCATCCCGTAGGCACCTGCAAGATGGGTGAGGATCCGACGGCGGTGGTGGACTCGCGGCTACGTGTGCGCGGCCTTGCGGGTCTGCGCGTGATCGATGCCTCGATCATGCCGCAGGTGACGACCGGCAACACCAACGCGCCGACCATCATGATCGCAGAGAAGGGCGCATCGATGATCCGCGAGGACGCGCGCCAGGCCGTGGCGGCGTAGAGTGCACAGTAAAACGCCCGCGAAGCGTGCTTCGCGGGCGCTGAAAACTCAGGTCGTCTCGGATCAGGTCTGGGGACCCTGGCCGTCGTCGCCCGGAAGGGGCGGCGTCGGCTCGGCTGCCTCGGCCTCGCGGCGCGGACGCCGGACGGGGCGGCGCAGGAACTCCGGCTGATCGTTGCCCAGACCCAGCGGGGGGGCGGCGGCGGCGCGACGGCGCGTCGAGCCTTCGCGGGCGCGGGGCGGCGCATCGGCGGCTGCGGGAGCTGGCGCCAGTGCGACAACCTGCGGCTCGACCGGGATAGGGCGCTCGGCGGTCATGCGATCGTCTTGACGCTCCACAGGCGGCCGATCCATCGGTCGCTCGTCCCTGATCCGATCCGGGCGGGGATCGTCGGGCCGACGCTCGGGCGTAAAGCCGGCGTCGTTGGGCTGCTGCAGTGGCCGGTCGAACGACCGCTCGCTGCGGTCTCCGCGGTCTTGGCGTTCGCCGCCGCGATCACGATCCCGGTCGAAGCGATCGCCTCGCTCGCCGCGATCCCGATCAGGTCGGTCGCCGCGATCCGGCCGGTTCTGATCGCCGCGGTTCTCGTGGCGAGTGAACCGCTGGTCGTTTCGGTCGCGGAAGCGCTGCTGGTTATCCCGGTTGCGGCCGTCGTTTTGCCGGCTATCGCGCCCTTCGTAGCGCTGTCCGTCGTGCGGGCGGCCTTCGCGATTTTCGTGTTGCCGCCCTTCGTGCTGGCGCCCCTGGCCGTCTTGGGATTGGCGTCCATCCTGATGCTGACGCCCTTCGGGTTGCTGGCGGCCCTCGTGCGTGCGGCCGTCGTCGGACCGCATGCCGGGCTCGCCTACCCGTGGCTGCTCGCCCGCATTGCGGGCCTGCGGCGACGGCTGGTCGCCCAGGCCCACGTCCTCGCCGCCCTCGTCGTCGGCGCCGTCCTCAGATTCCTGGCCCGGCAGCGGATCCTGGCGAAAACGCGGATGATTGCCATTCACGCCACCGTCTTGCGGCTGTTGCTGCACCTGCTGCTCGCGATAGGCCATGATGATGCGGTTGTAGTGCTCCGCATGCTGGAAGTAGTTCTCGGCCAGCACCGGGTCGCCCGACGACTGAGCGTCACGTGCGAGCGTCAGGTACTTCGTCGCAATGTCGGCCGGCGTGCCGCGGACTTTCACATCCGGGCCGTTCGACTCGAAGCTGCGGGAAAGGGGATTCTGGCCCCGGCGCTGATTGTTGTTATTGTTATTGTTGTGGCTGCTGTGGCTGCTGTGGCTGCCGCCGCTGCCGCCATTGTTGTTGCGGCTGCGGCCGCGACGATGCTGCTGTCCCTGCCTCATGGGCTCCCATTTCTCAAAACTGCAGTCCAAAACTTAACCGCCGGTGCCTGGCACTCGAGCCTTGGCAATCTGACGGGAAAACCCCTCGCGCCGGATGGCAATCGGCCGCCGTCAACCATCGCACCGCCAGCAGTCGGCGAGCGCCAGCTTCTCTACGGTGCGATCTGGTTCACATGCCTGTTCAGTCAAGCCCATCCCACTGCGGGACATCCATTCGACCGGCACTGTCTTCTTGGAGATGGTGTCTCGGAGAGTGGCCTGATGGCCCAGCCTCGCCGGCACCGAAAGCGTATCGCTTCACCTAGCCTGACCCGTCATCGAACCACCGTGATCGGCGGCCTGTCCAGGATCTGAACGCCATTGGTTAGTCCCACGGTAGCTGGAACAGTCTCCGATTCCAAGTGTTTTTTTCCTGAGCAGGGTCAATAGTGCCGAATTGCCACGCATCGTGGCTTACCTGCGAGATCGAGCCAAACGCGGGTTTCGGCAGCCCCACAGTCACGGGCCAACTCGTGCACGGCGCCGCTCTGACCCTGTCCCACTTCGAGCACAAGCCATCCGCCCGCAGTCAAGATGTAGCGGGATTCCGGCACGAGATAGCGATAGGGCTCGAGTCCGTCGTCGCCGCCGTCGAGCGCCAGATGCGGATCGAAATCGCGCACCTCCGGATCGAGCGTCGCAATGGTCGCGCTCGGGATGTAGGGCGGGTTCGAGACGATGAGATCGAACCGCTCGAATTCGACCGGCTCGAGCCAGTTCCCGTGCTCGAAGCGCGCGCGGGAGCCAAGACCGAGCCGCTCGGCATTGCGTCGGGCGACCTCGATTGCAGCACTGCTTCGGTCCGTGCCGATGCCGGTAGCGCCCGGCAACGCGGCGAGCAAGGCCAGCAGGATGGCGCCCGAGCCGGTCCCCGCGTCGGCAATATGCGGGGCCGATCCGCCCGTGATTTCACTTCGCGACACAAGCTCGAGCACGCCGTCGACCAGCGACTCGGTCTCAGGCCGCGGGTCGAGGGTGGCGGGTGTGATCTCGAGCTGGATGCGGTGGAAATGGCGATGGCCGAGGATGCGCGACACCGGCTCGCGTGCGAGGCGGCGGCGCACGAAGCCGGCCAGCCGCTCGGCCTCGGCGGGCGTGACGATCCGCTTTGGTTCGAGCACTACGGCGGAGGCTGCAAGGCGGCACGCCCCCGCGAGCAGGAGACGGCCATCGAGACCCGGCGTATCGAGGCCGGCCGTCGTGAAGAGCGTCGTGACGCGTCGCTGCGCCTCGGCCAGGGCCAGTCCGGCAAACGCTGCCGGCGAGACGCCGGGACTAGCGCGCATCGGTGGCCTCCATGGCCGCGAGCAAGCTCGCCTGGTGCTCGGTGATCAGCGCCTCGACCAGCTCGTCGAGCCCCGTCCCCTCGATGATCTGCGGCAGCTTGTGCAGCGTCAGGTTGATGCGGTGGTCGGAGACGCGACCTTGCGGAAAATTATAGGTGCGGATGCGCTGCGAGCGATCGCCGGAGCCGACCTGATCCTTGCGCGCCTGCGCCCGTGTGTCGGCGGCCTTCTGACGCTCCAACTCGTAGACGCGCGAGCGCAGCACCGCCATCGCGGTGCGCTTGTTCTGGTGCTGCGACTTCTCCATGGCCACGACCGTGACACCGGTCGGGATGTGGATGATGCGCACCGCCGACTCGGTCTTGTTGACGTTCTGCCCGCCGGGGCCGGAGGCCCGCATCGTGTCGATGCGCAGGTCCTCGGGACGGATGTCGATGTCCACCTCCTCGGCCTCGGGCAGCACGGCAACGGTGGCGGCCGACGTATGGATGCGGCCGCTCGCCTCGGTGGCCGGCACGCGCTGCACGCGGTGCACGCCGGATTCGAACTTCAGAAGCGCGAACACGCCACGGCCGGACACGGTGGCGATGATTTCCTTGTAGCCGCCGGCATCGCCCTCGCTGGCGGAGGCGACCTCGACCCGCCAGCCTTTCGTGGCCGCGTAGCGCTCGTACATGCGGAAGAGATCGCCGGCGAACAGCGCCGCCTCGTCGCCGCCCGTACCGGCGCGTATTTCAAGGATGGCATTGC
>JANOJW010000250.1:0-25715 GCA_031418955.1 Hyphomicrobiales bacterium
CCGCCAACGCGCTTACCACCGCGGCGGAGCTCTCGGCGCGCTATATCAACGACCGCCACCTGCCCGACAAGGCGATCGACGTGATCGACGAGGCCGGCGCAGCGCAGCGCATCGCGCCCAAAGCGAAGCAGAAGAAGATCATCGGCAAGACCGAGATCGAGGAGATCATCGCCAAGATCGCGCGCATCCCGCCGCGCAGCGTGTCGAGCGACGACCGCAGCGCGCTCGCGAACCTGGACCGCGACCTGAAGGCGGTGGTGTTCGGCCAAGACCAGGCGATCGATTCGCTCGCTGCGGCGATCAAGATGGCGCGCTCCGGCCTGGGCGACCCGCAGAAGCCGATCGGCAACTTTCTCTTCTCCGGCCCGACCGGCGTCGGCAAGACCGAGGTGGCAAAGCAGCTGGCCGCATTGATGGGCGTCGAGCTGCTGCGCTTCGACATGTCGGAGTACATGGAAAAGCACACCGTCTCGCGGCTGATCGGCGCGCCGCCGGGCTACGTCGGCTTCGACCAGGGCGGGCTGCTGACCGACGGCATCGACCAGCATCCGCACTCCGTGCTGCTGCTCGACGAGATCGAGAAGGCGCATCCGGACCTGTTCAACATCCTCCTGCAGGTCATGGACCACGGCAAGCTGACGGACCACAACGGCAAGGCCGTCGACTTCCGCAATGTCATCTTGATCATGACGACGAACGCGGGCGCGTCTGACATGGCCAGGCCCGCCATCGGATTCGGCTCCACGAAGCGGACGGGCGACGACACCGAGGCGATCAACCGCCTGTTCACGCCGGAGTTCCGTAACCGACTAGACACCGTGGTGGCCTTCGGCAGCCTGCCGCCAGAGGTGATCCACAAGGTCGTCGAGAAGTTCGTGTTCCAGCTCGAGGCCCAGCTGGCAGACCGCGGCGTATCGATCGAACTCACCGACGCAGCCACCAATTGGATCGCAGAGAAGGGCTACGACGAGAAGTTCGGCGCGCGGCCGCTGGCCCGCGTCATCCAGGAGCACATCAAGAAGCCGCTCGCGGAGGAGTTGCTGTTCGGCCGCCTCGAGCATGGCGGCACGGTGCGCATCGACGCGACGGGCGAGGGTGCGAACAAGGCGCTCGCGTTCGAATACTTCCCGGCCGATCCCGCGAAGAGACCGAAGTCCAAGGAGGAGGAGGAGGAGGACGACGAGGTGTCCGAGCCCGAGGCGCTCGTCGGCGCCACGCCGAAACGGGCACTCCCGGCTCCCAAAGGCGCCAAGGACGCGCCGCGCCCGGGCGGCACGGTGCCGAGCGTGCCGCGCCGCAAGAAGGACGAATGAGGCGCTGGTGCCTGGCTTCAGCCTGGCTCCACATCGGCGGCCGCAGTGCCACGGTGCCAGGCTGAAAGGCACCTGATGCAACCAAGAGCCTAGGTGGATACAGGATGGCGGGGCTCGAAACCTCCGTGCTGATCGTCGGCGCGGGCCCCGTGGGCTTGACGCTGGCGCTCGATCTCGCCTGGCGCGGCATCGACGTGACGATCGTGGAGCGCCGCCGTCCTGGCGAGCCGCCGGACCCGAAGTGCAACCACGTCGCCGCGCGCACCATGGAGGTGTTCCGCCGCCTCGGGGTCGCGGAACAACTGCGCAACGCGGGGCTACCGGAGGACTATCCCCACGACGCGGCCTACCGCACGACCTTTACAGGCCGCGAACTCACCCGCGTCGTGATCCCCTGCCGACGCGACCGCGATACCGACATGTCGGGCGCCGACTCGCACTGGCCGACGGCCGAGCTGCCGCATCGCATCAACCAGCTGTTCCTCGAGCCGATCCTGTTTGCGCACTCGGCAGCGCAACCTCGCGTGACGATCCTCAATCAGGTCGAGGTCGAGGGTTTCGAGCAGAATGACGACGGCGTGCTCGCCCGTCTCCGCGATCTCGCGAGCGACACCACCCGCACCATCGCCGCGCGCTATCTGATCGGCTGCGACGGCGCGCGCTCGACCATCCGCCGCGCCATCGGCGCCAGACTCGAAGGCGACGCCGTCGTGCAGCAGGTGCAGGCGACCTTCATCCGCGCCCCCGACCTCATCCATCGTGTCGGCAGCAAGCCGGCCTGGATGAACATCTCGGTCAATCCGCGCCGCAACGGCAACGTCATCGCCATCGACGGGCGCGAGCGCTGGATGATCTTCAACTATCTGCGACCCGACGAAACCTTCGACAGCGTCGATCGCGACTGGGCCATCCGCACGATCCTCGGCGTCGGCCCCGAGTTCACCTACGAGATCCTTTCCAACGAGGACTGGGTCGGCCGCCGGCTCATCGCCAACACCTTCCGGAGCCGGCGCGTCTTCCTCGCGGGCGACAGCGCCCACATCTGGGTACCCTACGCAGGTTACGGCATGAACGCGGGCATCGCCGATGCGATGAACCTCTCGTGGCTGCTCGCCGCGCACCTCAACGGCTGGGCGCCGTCAGCCATCCTCGACGCCTACGAGGCCGAGCGCTGGCCGATCACGAGCCAAGTGTCACACTACGCCATGTCGCACGCCGAGAAGGAGATCGCGCGGCGCGGCGCGGTCTCAGCCCTGATCGAGGCCGACGGTCCCGAGGGGGACTTCGCGCGGGCCGAGGCGGGTCGCTTGGCTTACGAGATCAATAGGCCGCAGTACGCGGCCGGCGGGCTCAACTTCGGCTATTTCTACGACCGCTCGCCGATCATCGCCTATGACGGGGCGGCGCACCCGCCCTACACCATGGCGACCTTCACTCAAGGCTCGGTGCCGGGCTGCCGTGCGCCGCACCTGTGGTTCGATGGTCCCGATGGCCGCCGCTCACTCTACGATGCCTTCGGACCCGAATTCACGCTGCTGCGACGCGAACACCGTGCGGACATGGCGCCGCTGTTGTCTGACGCGAGGGAGAAGCGCATGCCACTGACGATGGTCGACATCGCCGGCGAGGAGGCTGCAAGCCTGTATCCGCGCGCCTTGACGCTGGTGCGCCCCGACCAGCATGTCGCCTGGCGCGGCGACACGCTGCCCGAAGACTCGGGCTCCCTCGTCGACCACATCCGCGGCGCGGCGGCATCAGCGTGAGGCAACGCGAGACGCGCATGCGGCTACAGATTTTCTCCGACGTGCATTTCGACGTGGCGAGCGGCTGGGAGGCGTGCCTCGCCGACGACGTCGACGTGGTGGTGGTGCCGGGCGACCTCTGCGAAGGCATCGAGCGGGGCTCGCGCTGGCTGCGCCGGCACCTAGGGCCGGACGTGGCCGTAGTGTTCATCGCGGGCAATCACGAATACTACAACACCGTCCGCCCGCAGGAGCGGCAGCACGGCAGCCGCATCGCGGAGGCGCTCGGCGTTACGTTGCTCGACGACGACGAAGCCGTGTTTGGCGGCGTGCGCTTCCTCGGCACCACGCTGTGGGCGGACTTCGCGCTGTTTGGCGACGAGAACACGCCGAACGTCATGCGCCTCGCGAAAAAGGTGATGCTCGACCACCGCGCCATCCAGGAGACCGACGCCGGCGCCACGTTCACGCCCGAAGATGCCCTGGCCCAGCACAAACGATCGCGCGCCTGGCTCGAGCGCGCCTTGTCGAAACCATTCGGCGGCCCGACCGTCGTCGTCACGCACCACGCCCCGCACGAGAAGAGCGTTGCGCGCAAGTATGCGAGCGACATGCTCACGCCTGCGTTCGTGTCGGATCTGGCGCCGCTGATCGAGCGGCATAGTCCTGCTCTGTGGGTGCATGGGCACACGCATGTCAGCTTCGACTATCGCGTGGGGGCGACGCGCGTCATCTGCAATCCGCACGGTTACGGCACCGAGAATCCGGCTTTCGATCCGGCCCTGGTCGTGGAGATCTGACGCGTGAAAATTTTTGCAACGCTGCCGGCGCTGTTGCTCGCACTCGGGCTATCGGGTACGTGCGCCGAGGCGCAGCGCGCCGGGGCCGCGACAGATACGGAGCTGGTGTCCGACCTCAACGAGACCATCGATCGCGCCACTGTGACCGTCGCGCTGCTCGGCGGCGGCACCCGCAGCGGCGACATGATCCTCACGCATTTCCGCCCGGCAGGGGCTGGACCGTTTCCCGTCGTGGTCCTGAGCCACGGCCGAGCCGGCACCGCGGGAGAACGGTCGCAGCCTGCGCGCCGGCGCTCGCTCGGGATCGTGCGCTACTGGGTGCGGCGCGGCTTTGCCGTGGTGGTGCCGACGCGGTTGGGCTACGGCGCGACCGGCACTGATCCCGACACCGAGTACTCCGGCCCCTGCAGTAAAAAGAGCTATGGCCCCATGTCGCGGGCGGCCGCGCTGCAGGTCCGCACCGCCGTCGCCTATGCCCAGCGCCAGCCGTGGGCGGACGCTGCCCGTGTGATCCTGATGGGCCAGTCGGTCGGCGGGCTTGCGACGACGGTCGCCCACGGCGATGGCATCCAAGGCGTGATCGGCGCCATCAATGTCGCGGGCGGCAGCGGCGGCCGGCCGAAGGAGGCGCCAGCACAGCCCTGCGAGCCGCAGAAGCTCGCCGCGGTCTATGCCGCGTCCGCTAAACCCGAGGGCGTGCCGATGCTCTGGCTCTATGCCGAGAACGATCTCTTCTGGGGCGCGCGGATCCCCCGTGACTGGCATCGCGCCTACACGACCGCGGGAGGCCGGGCCGAGCTCGCGATGCTGCCGCCGGTCGGCGAGGATGGTCACCGCTTGATCGACCGGCTCGAGGTATGGCGTCCCCATATCGACCGCTACATCGCGACGCTGGGTTTTGCTGCGCCGAAAACCCCCGGTGCGCCGCCGCCCTCGAACTTCGCGCCGATTGGCGACGCCTCGAAGATCCCGCACGTCAAGGACGACGTCCGGCGCGAGGCCTATGCGAAGTTCCTGGCGCTTGATCTGCCGCGCGCATTCGTGGTCTCGCCGAAGGGCAATTGGGCGTTCTACGGCGGCAGCGCCGACGCGCTCGCCCGCGCGCTCGAGCGCTGCGGCAAGTCGGCCGGCCAGCCGTGCAAGCCCTACGCCGTCGACGACGCCGTCGTCTGGCGTCCCTGAGCACATCTCGTCTACGCCAGTGGCTTCGACGCGCATGCGTTCTCCGCCGGCAAACCGCTCGAGCACGCGCCCGGCACCGACGGCCGCTATGGTAACTGCGACCCGTTGCTCGCCATGAAGCTCGTTTGCGAGACGAGCGAGGCCGACGGGGAGACGTTCCTCACCTGGCCGCGGAAGGCTCTGTTCGATCCACTCGGCATGCGTGGCATGGTGCTGGAGACCGACCGGTGCGGGAACACCCTAAACCGTTCGAGCGTGTCGGGTCGAGCGGTGACACCCGAGTGTCGGGGCGCTAGACTCGGGGTCCGGGCAGTTTGTGTGGGTTTGGGCGATGTCGGTGAAGAAGTCGGTCGGGATCATTGGCGCAGGTGCGGCTGGCATCTGCGGCGCCAAGCACATGCTGGAGGCGGGCTTCGACGTCACGCTCTACGAGATCGGCACACGCATCGGCGGCATGTGGGTCTACAAGAACGACAACGGCCGCTCGTCCGCCTACAGCACGCTGCATATCAATACGGCGCGCGATCTGACGAACTTCTCGGATTTCCGTTTTGACGCGACGGTGCCGCCGTTCCCCTCGCACCGGGACATGGCGAAGTACCTGCGCGACTACGCCGACCATTTCGGGGTCACGCCGCGCATCAAGTTCAACACCAAGATCGTCAACGTACGCCCGGCTGCCGGCTACACGGATGCGAAGCCACGCTGGCTCGTGACCACCGAGGCGGGCGAAACCTTCGAGCACGACACGGTGATTGCCGCGAGCGGGCATCTGACGAGACCGATGGAGGTGCCGGAGTTCCGCGACGGCTTCAAGGGCGAGTACCTGCATTCGCACCACTACAAGGAGCCGGGCGCGTTCGTCGGCAAGCGCGTCTGCGTGGTCGGCGTCGGCAACAGCGCGCTGGACATCGCCTCCGATCTCGCCATGACCTCGCCCCGGGTGACGCTGGTTGCCCGCTCGTCGGCGCTGATCATTCCAAAGCTGGTGTTCGGCCGCCCGTTCTGGGACACCATCCAGCCATTCTACAAGCCGTGGGTGCCGGCCTGGGTGCGCAACAAGGCGCTCAAATCGCTCATCTACATCGTGCAGGGCGACATGGCGGCGCTCGGTTTTCCATCGACGTCGAAGAAGGTGCATGCGACCTCCAACGCCAACATCGTCAATCACATCAAGTACCACCGCGTGACGGTGAAGCAGGGCATCCGGGGGATCGACGGACAACGCATCACCTTCGTCGACGGCCGTGCGGAGGCGTTCGATACGCTGATCGCGGCGACCGGCTACCTGATCGACATCGACTTCATGGACAAATCGGTGATCGACGTGAAGGAAAACGGCCTCGAACTCTACATGCGTATCGTGCCCAAGGACTGGCGCGGGCTGTATTTCCTAGCGTTCTTCAACTCGGACACAGCGCTCAATTGGATCTGCGAGGGCCAGATCCGCTGGATCCGCGAGTTTGAGACGGGCCGCGCGGCCTTGCCTCCGAAGGAGGAAATGCAGGCCGAGATCGACCAGCGCCGCGCCTGGGTGAAGACGCATTTCAAGGACACGCCGCGCCACGACATCGAGGTGGAGCACTTGCCGTATTTCGCGGACCTGCGCCGCACCATGCGTGAGGCGCACAAGCGTGCGGGCACGCAGCCCCGCGAGATCGGAGTGGCCGAGGTCAACACACTGCCGCTGAGGCGCGCGCTGGGACCACGCATCGAGGCCGCGGAATGAGCCCGCGGTCGGCCTCTGCCGGGGCAATCGGTGAGCTGTCGGATTTGGTTTGCACGCAGTTGGCACGCGGCGCGCGAACTCCCTCCCCCCTTGCGGGGGAGGGCTGGGGTGGGGGGTGTGCACAGTCTAGACCGTTGTGCACCCCCCCCATCCCCGGCCCTTCCCCCGTCATCGCGGAGCGATGCTCCGCATCGACGAGGGGGAAGGGAGAGGCAACTCGCATCGCCGTGACGGATTGCGCCTGCCTAAAGGCGGCCTCTGCCGGGGCAATCGGGCGATGACGGCAACGCCGCCTCGGCGACCTGCGATGATCGGTTTGGCCGTGGTCTGCCTGGGTACGCTGGTCGCCCCGCTCGACACCGCCGTCAACATCGCGCTGCCTGCGATCACGTCGGCGTTCGCACTGCCGCTCGCCGACATCCGCTGGGTGGTGATCGCCTACGTGCTGACCTATTCGAGCCTGCTGCTGATCTGCGGCAAGTTCGGCGACCGGATCGGATATCGAACCATCCTGCAGTGCGGCCTCGCGGCCAGCGCCGCCGGCTTCGCGGTGTGCACGCTCGCGGCGACCTATCCGTGGCTGCTCGCTGGACGCGTCGCGCAAGGGGTCGGCGTCGCGCTCGTGCTCTCCTGCGGGCCCGCGCTCGCGACCTCGCTCTACGACGAGAGCCAGCGCACCCGCATCCTCGCCATCTACGCGGCCGCGACCTCGCTCGGCGCGGCGCTCGGACCGATCGCTGGCGGTTTTCTGGTCGACCGCTACGGCTGGAGTGCGGTCTTCGCCATGCGCTTTCCGCTGGCCGTCGTCGCTTTCGCTGCGTCCTGGCTCATTCCGGCGGCGGCAACACGGCGGACGACAGCGCAGTTCGATGCCATCGGGGCGCTGTTGCTGATCGGCTGGCTGGTGTCGCTGCTGCTCGCGCTCTCCCTGCGCGATCACGATGCGGGACTGCGCTGGGCCTTACTTGCCGTCGCCTGCGTCACGTTTGTCGCGTTCGTGCTCTATGAGCGCCGGCACGTCGAACCGATCATCCGTCCAGCGTTGTTTCGCGACGTCGAGTTCTCGTTGATGAACCTGATGAGCGTCGCCATCTATTTCGCGATTTTCAGCGTGCTCCTGCTGGTGCCTTATTACCTGCTGCGGATCCGCGGGCTCGATGCTGGCCCCGGTGGTCTGCTGCTCGCGATTCCGGCCATTGGCGGTATCGGCGGCGCAGCAATCGCTGCGCGCATGGCGGCCAGCTGGGGTATCGGGCGCATCGCTCTCGCCGGGGTCGTGGCGACCATCGCCGGGCTTGGCGGAGTAGCGACCTGGGCGCCAGACACCCCGCTCGCTTTTGTCGCCGCATCGCTGCTATTGCAGGGGGGTGGTATCGGGCTGTTCCAGGTGGCCTACACCGACCTCGTGACCGCGATCCTGCCCCGGGCCGAGCGCGGCGTCGCCGGCAGCCTGACCATGGTTACGCGAACCATCGGAACTGTCGCCGGCGCCTCGACACACGCGGCGGTGCAGCGGGTCTATGGGGAGGCAGCGGCCGTGGCCGGCGCGTCCGCCGAGGCGGCGTTTCTTGCCGGCTTTCGGGCGGCATTCCTGGCGGCCACGGCGACGCTGGCGGCCGCCTTGCTCCTGAGCCTCGCCCGATGGCGCCTCTGGTCGAGGGGGGGGCGATGATGGAACAAGTATGGCTTTCGCATCCGTTGTGTCCGCATCCATGTTGCCCACCGCCACCGACTTCGCTATACCGTCCCCGTTCTGGAGCTGCCGCCGGGCCGACCTAAGGAGGGTCGGTCAGCTTGGGTGCGCTAAAGGCGAACCTAATTCGGCTGGGCGGGCAAAGGCCCTACCGGCGATGGCTCGGAGACCCTGACATCAAGCCTGCCGTGCTTGACGCGCCGGCCATCGGGCTGTTGCCCCATGGTCCAATCGTCATGGCTCGCTCGCGCAACTCATCCGCCGGGTGAAACCCCAGCGTTCCGATCAATCGTGCGACCCCGCTCGCGCCCCGACAACCTATGGACCCCGAATGACCAGCACCACCGGCATGAACCCCACCCGCGACGACTTCGCCGCGATGCTCAACGAAGCAATGGGCGGCGAGACCGCCTTCGAAGGCACCGTCGTCAAGGGCATCATCACCGCGATCGAGAAGGATCTCGCCGTGATCGACGTCGGCCTCAAAATGGAGGGCCGGGTGCCGATGAAGGAGTTCGGCATCAACGGCAAGCCGTCCGAGCTGAAGGTCGGCGACACGGTCGAGGTCTATCTCGAGCGTATGGAGAACGCGCTGGGCGAGGCGGTGCTGTCCCGCGACAAGGCCCGCCGCGAGGAGAGCTGGACCCGCCTCGAGAAGAGGTTCGAGGCCAACGAGAAGGTCGAAGGCGTCATCTTCAACAAGGTCAAGGGTGGTTTCACCGTCGATCTCGACGGCGCCGTGGCCTTCCTGCCTGGTTCCCAGGTCGATATCCGCCCGGTCCGCGACATCGGCCCGCTGATGCACCAGAATCTGCCATTCCAGATCCTGAAGATGGATCGCCGCCGCGGCAACATCGTCGTCTCGCGCCGCTCCGTGCTGGAAGAGACGCGCGCCGAGCAGCGCTCCGAGATCGTCGCCCGCCTCGCCGAGGGCCAGGTCATCGACGGCGTCGTCAAGAACATCACCGACTACGGCGCGTTCATCGATCTGGGCGGCATCGACGGCCTGCTGCACGTCACCGACATGGCCTGGCGCCGCGTCAATCACCCGTCCGACGTCGTCAATGTCGGCGACACCGTGAAGGTGCAGATCATCCGCATCAATCCGGAGACGCAGCGCATCAGCCTCGGTATGAAGCAGCTGCTGGCCGACCCCTGGCAGGGCATCGAGATCAAGTATCCGGTGCAGGCGAAGTTCAAGGGCACCGTCACCAACATCGCCGACTACGGCGCGTTCGTGGAGCTGGAGCCCGGTGTCGAGGGTCTCATCCACGTCTCCGAGATGAGCTGGACCAAGAAGAACGTCCATCCCGGCAAGATCGTCTCGACGAGCCAGGCGGTCGAGGTGCAGATCCTCGAGGTCGACCCCAACAAGCGCCGCATCTCGCTCGGCTTGAAGCAGACCCAGGACAATCCGTGGGATGCCTTCCTGAGCGTGCATCCGAAGGGTTCGGTGGTCGAGGGACCGGTTCGCAACATCACCGAGTTCGGCCTCTTCATTGGCCTCGACGGTGGCGTCGACGGCATGGTGCACCTCTCCGACCTCGACTGGAACAAGCCGGGCGACGAGCTGATCAAGGAGTACCAGAAGAACCAGATGGTGAAGGCCATCGTGCTCGACGTCGACAGCTCGAAAGAGCGCATCTCGCTGGGCGTCAAGCAGCTCGCCGGCGACCCGCTCGATACCCTGTCGAAGTACAAGAAGGGCGACGCGGTCACCTGCGAGGTCACGATCGTCGAGGCCAACGGCATGCACGTCAAGATCGCCGATACCGACGTCACCACCTACATCAAGCGGTCGGACCTCTCGCGCGACCGCTCCGAGCAGCGCCCCGAGCGCTTCAATGTCGGTGACAAGATCGACGCCCAGGTGCTGTCGGTCGACAAGGCCGCACGCCGCATCAACGTCTCCGTGAAGGCGCTCGAGATCGCCGAGGAGAAGGAGGCGGTGGCCCAGTACGGCTCGACGGACTCAGGCGCCTCGCTCGGCGAGATCTTCAAGGCCGCCATGAAGAAGCGCGGCGAGGAGTAAGCCGCTTTACTCCGGAACCAAGACGACGGCGCGGCGCATCGACACGCCGCGCCGTTGTGCATCCGGGCTGCAGGGCGCATGCTGCAGGCTGCATCATGCCCGTCGTGACCCGCATCAGGAGTGCTGTGCATGTCGCTTGAAACTGAAGCCGTACTCGACCGCCGTCGGCTGCGGCGTTCGCTGTCGTTCTGGCGGATCGCTGCGATCGCGGCAGGCGCGATGGCGCTGGTGGCGCTGGCGGTTGCTGGAACCTCGGATGGGGGGCCGGGCGCGGGTCGCTTCGGCGAGAGGAAACAGATCGCCCGCATCAACATCGAGGGCGTGATCACCGAGAACCGCGACCAGCTGCGCCTGCTGAAGCGCGTCGCCGAGGCCAAGCACGTCGAAGCCGTGGTGCTGTACATCAATTCGCCAGGCGGCACGACGACGGGCGGCGAGGCGCTCTACGAGGCGATCCGCAACATCTCCGAGAAGAAGCCGGTGGTGGCCCAGTTCGGCACCGTGGCGACGTCGGCCGCCTACATCTGCGGCCTTGCCACCGACCAGATCTTCGCTCGCGGCAACACCATCACCGGCTCGGTCGGCGTGATCTTCCAGTGGGCCGAGGTGTCGGAATTGCTGGGCAAGCTCGGCGTCAAGATGAACGAGATCAAGAGCGGCCCCCTGAAAGCCAATCCCTCGCCGTTCCAGCCGCTCGACCAGGGCGGCAAGGAGACGGCCGAAAAGATGGTGGCTGAGTCGATGGGCTGGTTCCGCGGCCTCGTTGCCGACCGCCGCAAGATCGATACCGCGAAAGTTCCAGGCCTCGAGCAGGGCCGCATCTTCTCCGGCCGCGAGGCCCTGACCTTGAAGCTCGTCGACCAGATCGGCGGCGACGCCGAGGTCCAGAAATGGCTCGAGGACAACCGAAAGGTGACCAAGAACCTGCGCGTCGTCGACTGGAAGCCCAAGCGCGACAACGACTGGGGCGTGCTCGGCCTCTTGGGGCAGGCGCTCGCCGGCCTGATCGGCCTGGAGCCCGTTGCGGCACGGTTCTTCACAGAGGATCCACGCGTCGGCGCGATGTTGCTTGACGGACTGGTCTCGGTTTGGCAGCCTGCCGAAAAATGAGTGATAACAAAGACCTCGGAGGGCCGCCTTCGAGGTCGAGAAGTTCGAGGGGACTTCGAGGGGAGTGCGATGATCAAGTCTGAGTTGATTGCCAAGATCGCGGCGTCGAACCCGCATCTTTACCACCGCGACATCGAGCGGATCGTCAACGTGATCTTCGACGAGATCGTCGATGCGCTCTCACGCGGCGACCGGGTCGAGCTGCGCGGCTTTGGCGCCTTCACTGTGAAGCATCGCCCGCCGCGCTCGGGCCGCAATCCACGCACCGGCACGGCTGTCAAGGTCGAGGAGAAGTTCGTGCCGTTCTTCAAGACCGGTAAGGAGCTGCGCGAGCGGCTGAACGGCAAGACGCCGCCGAACGGTCGGCGTACGAAGGGCAAGACCGCGGCCGGCGAAGGCCGCGCCCACCGCTGATCAACCCGCGAGGTTTCGACCCGTGCTCTGGCGTATCTCCCGGCTGATCCTGGCGCTGGCCGGCGCGGCGTTCATCGTCACGCTGGCGGTCGCCAACAAGCACACCGTGCCGCTGGTGCTCGACCCGGTGTCGGACAAGCCGATCCTGTTCCTCGAGCGCCGGCTGTTCGAGTATCTGCTGGCGACGCTGATCCTCGGGGTCGTGCTCGGCGGCAGCGCCACCTGGCTCACGCAGAGCCACTGGCGCCGCTCGGCCCGCCATCGCGCGCAGGAAGCGATGCGCTGGCAAGCCGAGGCCGACCGCCTCGCCCGTGAGCGCGATCAGAGCGTGCCGGCCGGCGGTGTCGTGACAGGCAGCACAGGCGGAAGCAAAGCTCTGGCTATCGCTGGCCGGCGATAATCGGCAGTGGCCCACTTTATCCAGAATACACTTCGCAATGGCGACGCAATCGGCATCGATGTCGATGGCATGCACATGGATGCACATGGCAGGTCCCGAGCCGAAGTGCGCAGAGCGAATCCAGCCCGGACCGCAGCCGATATCCAAGATCGGCGATCTCGCAGCTCGGCTTGCGGCACGCGTCCATTCAGCCCAACGCCTGCTCGGAGAGCAGGCCTCGCACACGGACCATTGCGCCTGCTCAGCGCTAACGAGCGAATTGGCCCCGAGAACGCGCGCGAGGCGTGCTGGCTACCCCCCTTGCCAAGAAGCGGAAAAACGCCGCCAGCGGGCTTCTGAGGCCCGGCGCGGGGCATTCGAGATCTGGACGGAAGCCTGGCTGATTACGCTGATCGTTCAACTGGTTAACGCTCAGCTCGGCGTGCGTCCTGGTTAACGCGCGGGCCGCCGTGTCGCGCGCGCAGTACCTCGAACGCGCCCCTCTGCGCGACCACCTCGCACGCACCGAAAGCGCGGCGTATCATCGCCGTTGCCGGCACGCGCCGCTGCACGACGATCTGCAGGATACCGCCGCGCCGCAGATGATGCGGGGCCTGCTCGATCAGCGCGGCGAGCACGGTGTGATCCTCCAGCCGCCCGTCATGGATCGGCGGGTTGGAGAAGATCGCGTCGAAGGGCCCGTGTCGCGCCGCGTCGCTGAGCGAGGCCCCACACACCGCCGTTGCCGCCGGCAGGTTCTCGCGCGCCGCCTCCAGCGCCACCGTGTCGGCATCGAGCATGGTCAGCGTTGCAGTCGCGCTCCGCGTGCCGACTGCCGCCGCGATGATGCCGATGCCGCAGCCGAAATCGAGCACGCGTTTGCCGTCCAAGACAACGGGCAGATGCGCGAGCAACTGCGTCGTCCCCTCGTCGATCCGGCCGTGCGCGAATACGCCTGGATACGTCGCAAAGTCGCGCGCGCCGCTGCCGACGTCGAGCATCACCGTCGATCGCCACGCGGCGAGCAGGGATTTGTGGCCCTCGATGGTCTCCGGCCGCGTGGCTGAAACGATGCGGCAATGCCGGCGCGTATCGACGGTCGCAACCGGCCCGAGCAGGCGCTCCATGGTTGTTGCCGCGCTCTTGATGCCCTCGTCGTTGGCGCCGTAGAGCCACACGATCGCGCCCGGCGCCGTCACCGCCGCCACCGCATGCAGGGTCATCTCGAGCTCGGCCCGCGCCTTCGGCAACCGCACGATGGCCCCGTCGAACGGACCCACCGGTGGCCAGGCTCGCGCGCTGCCGCCTCCGCTGGCGCCGGGTGCTGCGCGACGCTGCCAAGTCGCCACCGGCGTTCCGCGCGTTTGCGCCAGCGTCGTCGCAAGCTGCCCCGTCGCGTCTCCGGCGACCAGCACGCGCGCACCGGCATCGAACGCGCCGAGCGCGTGCATGACGACATCGGCAATTGCGCTTTCGGTGGGCCGTGCCATCAGGCGCCGCTGGACTTGTCGGGCGACGTGCACAGCGCGCTGACCCCACACAGCCCGCAGCGCGGCTTTCGCGCGAGGCACGTGTAGCGCCCGTGCAGGATCAGCCAGTGGTGCGCATGATGGAGATAATCGTCGGGCACCACCTGCATCAGGTCTGCCTCGACCGCCTCGGGAGTCTTGCCGGCGGACAGCCCGAGCCGGTGCGAGACGCGAAAGACGTGGGTGTCGACGGCCATGGTCTTGTGGCCAAACGCCATGTTGAGCACCACGTTCGCCGTCTTGCGGCCGACGCCGGGCAGCGTGGTCAAAAGATCGCGGTCGGGCGGCACCTGGCTGTCGTGCTCCGCGATCAGCTTCTGCGACAGCGCGAGCACGTTCTTCGCCTTGTTGCGGAACAGGCCGATCGTCTTGATGTGCTCGCGCACCGCATCCTCGCCGAGCGTCACCATCTTTTCTGGCGTGTCCGCCGCCGCAAACAGCGCCCGCGTCGCCTTGTTGACGCCGGCGTCGGTTGCCTGCGCGGACAGCACCACGGCGACCAGCAGCGTGTAGGCGTTGACGTGCTCTAGCTCGCCCTTGGGCTCCGGGTTCGATTTGGCGAACGCCGCGAACATGTTTTGCACGCGCGCGAGATCGGGGCGCTTGCGGGTCGCCGACTTGCCGGCAACAGGCTTTGTGACCTCGGCGGCAGGCGTATTCGCGACAGGCTTCTTCGCAGCGGCCAGCTTGGCAGCGGTCGCTTTTGCTGCGGGCGTCTTGGCGGCGGCCGCTTTGGCAGTGGCCTTCGGGCGCTTGGCGGGTGGCGGCATCCGTGGTCTAACCGGCTCTCGATCGCAACGATGATCGGGCAGTCATGGACGATAACCCCGGCACGACGCAAGCACCGGCTTCGGCCAGCCCCGAAAGGGCGCCATTCCGGGCCGTGCTCACCTCCCACCGCTCGCTCGGCCCCCGCGGGTTCCTGCTGCTGATGACGGGACTGTCGCTCGTCAGCTTCGCCACCGGCATCGTTTTCCTGATCAAGGGCGCATGGCCGGTGATCGGCTTCCTCGGCCTCGACGTCGGGCTGATCTATGTCGCCTTCAAGCTGAACTATCGCTCGGGCCGCCTGCACGAGACGATCGAGCTTGATCCCGATCGCCTGGTGATCACCCGCTTCCACCCGTCCGGCCACGCCGAGCGCTTCGAGTTCAACCCCTACTGGCTGCGCGTGCAACTCGAGGAGGGTCGCGACGGGCGCACGGCTCTGTCGCTGCGCCAGCACGCCCGCGCCTTTCCATTCGCCCGCTTCCTCACCGACGACGAGCGCCGCGCGTTCGCCGCCACGCTCGGCGATGCGCTGCGCCTGGCACGGCGCGGTTTTCGCTGAGCGTCGGCGTCACTCTTTCTTGGCAAAGCCCAGGCGCTTCATCGAGGCTTCCTCGTCGGCCCCGAGCTTGACGACGAACTTCTCGTAGTCGGCGGTGCTCATGAAGCGGCGCACGAAATCGAATTTGTCGAACGTCTCGATCACCCTGGGATCCTCGTAGGCGACTTTGAAGGCATCGTGGATCTTCATCACAACCGCTGGATCCATGCCCTTTGGTCCGACCACGCCATAGGGGGAGTCGAACGTGTACTTGTAGCCAAGCTCGCGGATGGTCGGCACGGTCGGCCATTTCTTGCTGCGCTCCTGGTTCAGCACGAACAGCAGCCGCATCTCGCCCGAAGCGACGAGCGGACCCCAGGCCGGGCTTTCGACCATCGCGTGGACGTGGCCACCGAGCACCGCCGCGATGCCCTCGCCGCCGCCCTTGCCGGGAACGTGCGTGAATTTGACGCCCGACTCGCGCGACATCGTCTCCATCGCGATGGCATTGGTCGTCTGCGGACCGACGGTCGTGTAGGTGAAGCCGCCGGGGTTCGACTTCGAGAAAGCGATCACGTCTTTCCATTCCTTGAAGGGTCCATCGCTCAGCACGACACCGCCGAGCGTATAGCCGCCGAGCAGCACGACTGGTGTGAAGTCCTTCACCGCGTCGTAGCTGGTCTTCTGCATCATCGGCACCCGGTAGACCGGGATGGTGATGTTGAGCAGCGTGTACCCGTCGGGCTTTTGTTGCGCGACGTGGGCTGCCGCCAGTGCGCCGCTGCCGCCGGGCTTGTTGTCGATCACCACCGGCTGGCCGAGCTGCTTGCTCACGACATCGGCGAAGGCGCGCATGAGCAGATCGCCAGAGACACTCGGTCCCGTCGGAATGACGACGGTAATTGGTTTGTTCGGGTAGGCGCCTGATGTCTGCGACGCGGCCGGACCGGCCGCCGCGGCTAGCAGGCAGAGGACAAGCGCCGAACGGGACGCGGACCGAACTGACATGGAACTCTCCCTTGGTGTGTTGGTACTTTTTTGCTTGTCGAGTGGCTTCAAGACGTTCACTCGAGCTGCTGTCGGCAGCCTTGATCACTCCGCAGCCTGTCGCCCGATCGCGTGCGGTCGGTGCCCCAGTCGTCGGGCCAGGTCGTGAAAGGCAGGACGGTAGCTACGGCATGGCGCGCGGCGACTTGGGTCACGCAACGAACCGTTAGGCCCGCCTCATGGACTGCGTGCTCGAGATCGGCATGCATCGGGTCATGCCGGGCGAGCGCCAGGCGTCATACAGTGCAGGCATCGCGAACCCTCCCGAGTGGCGGTGCAGGCGGCAGGACGATTGCGGTGCCGATCTCGTGAAGCTGGACGGCATCTCGCAGTCGTAAGGACGGAACAAACGACCGCATGCACACGAGACCGAGGCTATTCGAGCCCCAGAGCGCTGTCACGGCAAATTTGCGACAATTTGACGTTGCGGCAAAATGGGCAGAAGCTTCGCTTGCCGCCGCAACCTGCGGCGCGCCAACCACCTCGGGAGATTCGCATGAGGAAGGCTTTACGGCTCGCCGCCGGTACGGCGGCTCTGCTCATTTCGACGATGGCGCCAGCGATTGCCCAGCAAAAGATGCGCATCCAGGCAAGCTTCCCTCCGACCAGCATCGCCATGGACGGCTTCAAGCTCTGGGCCGAGCGCGTCAAGGTGATGTCCGGCGGCAAGCTCGATATCGAAGGCCTTGCAGCCGGCACCGTGGTTCCAGCCTTCGAGGTGCTCGATGCCGTGCACAAGAACGTCGTCGACGGGGGCTACTCGGCGTCCGCCTACTGGGTCGGCAAGCATCGCGCAGCTGGGCTGTTTGGAGCGACGCCGGGCGGCCCGCTCGGTATGGACGAGTTGGACTTCTATGGCTGGCTGCATACCGGCGGCGGGCTTGAACTCTATCACGAGCTCTACCAGAAGGAGCTGCAGCGCAACGTCACCGTGATCCCGGTCGCCTGGGTCGGAAATCAGGTGTTCGGCTGGTACAAGACGCCGATCAAGAACTGGGAGGATCTGAAGGGGCGCAAATGCCGGCAGACCGGCATCTTCGCCGAGGTGATCGCCAAGTCAGGCATGAGCGTTGTCAACATGCCGGGTGGCGAGATCGTGCCGGCGGCAGAGCGCGGCGTCATCGACTGCGCCGAATGGGCAAGCCCAGCCGACGACATGAAGATCGGTTTCCATCTCGTGTGGAAGCACTACTACATGCCGTCGGTGCACGAGATCTCGCCCATCCTCGAGATCCTGTTCAACCTCGACACGTGGAAGAAGATCGGGCCTGACCTGCAGCAGGTCATGAAGACGGCGGCGTTCGAGGCGACGATCATGCAGCGCCTCAACACCAACCTGCTCAACCACGACGCAATGATCGAGCTGACCACCAAGCACGGAGTCACCATTCATCGCACACCTGACGACATCATGAGAAAGACGCTCGAGACGTGGGATGCGATGGTCGCCGAGGAGGTCCAGAAAAATCCGTTCTTCAAGAAGGTTTGGGAAAGCCAGAAGGCCTACGCAGCGAAAGTCGTGCCGTTGCGCCGCACGGCGTATCCCGACTACAACCTCGCGGCCCAGCATTACTGGCCGGCAAAGAAGTAGGCGCCACTCGAAAAGTCCCTCCCACGATGACGTCGGGGAGGGACCTCTGTACAGAAGGGTCGTGCCACGAAAAGGTGCGATCACACCGGCCGCAACAGCACATGCTTCTTGCGGCCGAGCGAGAGCTTGATGACGCCGTCCTTGAGGTCGGCGAGCCGCAACTTCGCCTTGTCGTCCTTGACCGGCTCGTCGTTGATCTTGAGGCCGCCGCCCTGCAGTTGACGGCGTGCCTCGCTGTTCGACTTGACAAGACCCGAGGTCACGAACGCAGCCAGGATGCCGAGCTCGTTGCGGATGTCTGATTCCGGCACCTCGATGGTCGGCAGGTCTTGCGCCGTACTGCCTTCCACGAAGGTCTTGCGCGCGGTCTCGGCGGCAGCCTCCGCCTTAGGCCGCCCATGCAGCAGCGCCGTCGCCTCGGTGGCGAGTACCGCCTTTGCGTCGTTGATCTCGGCGCCCTGCAATCCCGACAACCGCACGATCTCCGTGATGGGCAGCGTCGTGAACAGGCGCAGGAAGCGCCCGACGTCGGCGTCCTCGGTGTTGCGCCAGAACTGCCAGAAGTCGTAGGCCGACAGGCGGAAGCGCTCGGGCCCATCATCATTGAGCCAGATCGCGCCGTCCTCCGTCTTGCCCATCTTGGCGCCCGACGCCGTCGTCAGCAACGGACAGGTCAGCGCGTAGAGCTGCTGCGTTGCCATCCGCCGGCCGAGGTCGATGCCCGAGACGATGTTGCCCCACTGGTCCGAGCCGCCCATCTGCAGATTGCAGCCGTAGCGCCGCGCCAACTCCACGTAGTCGTAGGACTGCAGCAGTATGTAGTTGAACTCGATGAACGACAGCGGCTGTGCGCGCTCCAGGCGCATTCGCGCACTGTCCATCTTGATCATTTCGTTGACCGAGAAGTGACGTCCCACGTCGCGGAGAAACTCGATGTAGTTGAGCGGCGCCAGCCACTCCGCGTTGTCGACCATGATGGCGTCCTTCGGACCCGTGCCGAAGCTGAGCAGCCTGGCGAAGACGCGCTGCATGCCCTGCTTATTCGCCTCGATTTCCTCAATCGGCCGGATCGTGCGCGTCGCGTCCTTGCCTGACGGGTCTCCGACGCGCGTCGTGCCACCGCCCATCAGAACGATCGGCGTGTTGCCGGTCTGCTGCAGCCAGTGCAGCATCATGATCGAGATCAGCGAGCCGACGTGCAGGCTGGGCGCCGTGCAGTCGTAGCCGACATAACAGACCGCCTCGCCCTTGGCCGCGAGCGCGTCGAGGCCAGCGAAATCGGAGCACTGGTGGATGAACCCGCGCTCGGAGAGGACGTTCAGGAAGTCGGATTTGTGGGTCGGCATGGGTCTTGGGCCCTGGTCGATCGAAGGTGCCGGTGGTTAGCACGCAACGCCCGCGCTTGCGACCTCCTTATTCCCCGGCCGCATGCGGGAGAGCAGCGGCCCTGGGCGCCAATGACAACCAATCTCTCCACTCCGAGTGCGACGTCCTGCTCAACGCGAACGCAGGTGCTGGCGCAGCCGCGCCTCGGGGAGATCGAGCACATCGCGTCCAGCCTCTAGGCTTGCGAGGCTGCGGCTCAAGCCGATGTCTTTCAACATGCGATCTTCGAGGGCCGCGAGTTCGCGCCGCTCGCGCCGGACGCGTGAAGCGAACTCGGCGACTTTGACGAGCCGGCGAACGGCGGCCGACAGGGCCTCACCGTCGCGGGGCAGCGTTGCAATCAGCTTGTCGAACATGGCGGCCTCCTTGGCTCGTGTTCGGCGCACCTGCGGCGCCGCGTGAGTCGGTCAATCGACCTGGACACACTAGCTTCCGGCTCTTGCATAACGAAATCGAATGTTCTTAATATCATGCATAAACGTTCGATATGCACCAGTCTGGCCACTGAGCCGAGATGACGGACCACGGACCACGGAGGCGAACCATGCGCCGGGATCTCGATCTGACACTGCTGCGCGCCTTCATCGCTGTCGTCGATACGGGCAGCGTCACCGCGGCAGCGAGGCAGCTCAATCGCACGCAGGCCGCCGTCAGTCTGCAGTTGAAGCGCCTCGAGGAGCTGCTCGACCAGCCGCTGTTTGAGCGCGAGCACAAGCGCCTCACCGTTGCCGCGTCCGGCGAGCGGCTGTACGGCGAGGCGCAGCGCCTGCTCGCCATCAACGACGACATCTACGACCGCATGGTGACGCCGAGCTTCGAGGGCGAGGTCCGGCTCGGCGTGCCCGTCGACATCATCGTCACCTACGTGCCATCGATCCTGCGCCGCTTCGCTACGACCTGGCCCGGCGTGCGGGTCAGTCTGATCACCAAGAACTCGCATGATCTGCTCGACGATCTCGCTGGCGGCGACATCGATCTCACGATGACCACCGACCTCGAGGCGATCGGGCGCTGCGAGAGACTCAAGATCGACGATCTGGTCTGGGTCGGCACGCCGGGCGGCATGGCGCATCGGCGCAATCCACTGCCGATCGCCGTCGGGGGCAAGAACTGCCGCTTCCGTCCGGTGGCGATCGATGCCGTACGCACGCAGGGGCGCGACTGGCGCATCGTGCTGCAGGTCGCCAACCAGGACGCGGTCAATGCCACGATCGCGGCGGGACTGTGCGTCGGCGCCCTGCTGCGCGAATCGGTTCCAGCGACCCTCGAGATCCTGGGCGCCGACACCGGTCTGCCGCCGCTGCCGGCCTTCCACATCAACCTGCACATGCCGCGATCGGGCGGCAGCGAGATCGCGCGGGAGCTCGCCCGTCACATTCGGGCGGAGTTCGCCTCCCGGTCCGAGCTCGGCGGCAAGACGTGGGTGTCGTCGGCCGCGTCCGCTCGGGCAGGCGGCGCGAGAGCGCCTGCCCGCTCGACGAAGAGAGGGCGGCCGACAGCGCGCCGCGCCGCCCCGCGCCAAGTTTGAGTGGGGGGCGCTTGCTGCCATCCCACCATCTCTCCGTCATGTGTGGACCAGCGTCCCGCGCGGTCCTTGCCATGGAGGCTTTCGGATACCGGCCCCGCAGCCCGCGGTTGCGATTGCGAAGGACCGGCATCCGAAACCTTCAACATCCGCGACGCCTGAGAGACAATGCCATGTCGGCTGCTCGCCGCCAGCGGACATCGGGCCGCCGGCTCGAACGCGCAATCCCGCATGGCTCCGATGTGCCGCTCAGTCCCCGAGCGCCACGGCCTTGGCCTCGTTGATCTTGGCGGCGAGGTAGTTTGAGCCGCCGCGGTCGGGATGCAGGCGCAGCATCAGCTTCTTGTGGGCGTCGCGGATCTCGTCGGGGGTCGCGCCGTCCTTCAACCCCAAGATATCCAGCGCCTCAGGTCTCGCCATGCGCCCGTCCGGGCCCTTTGGATGGTCGGCCTCGGCGCGGGCGAGATCCTCCCGCCAGGTCGGATGCCGGCGGTCGAGATAGGTCTCGATCAGCTGGGCCGACTGTGGGTCGGCGAAGCGGCAGTCCTGCCACAGATGCGCGAGCTCGACAGGCTTCAGGTGGTCGAGCTCTCGTCCCGCGAAGAAGCCTTTCAGCACGCGGCCCCGCATGGCGCCCGTGGCATGGTCGAGCTGCATCTCGAGATGATCGGTGCGCACGGTCGATGCCTGGCTGGACGGCGGCTCGGCGCGCCTCGAAAACACCGAAAGCCCCTTGCCGCCGGTCAGCAACCACAACCCGAAGGTGCCGAGCGGGAAAGCGAACGCGAGATTGCCGCGAAACGCCAGGATGCCGGCGATGCCGAGCGCGGCTAGTCCGCCGCCGTACTGCACCTGCTTGGCGAGCACACCAGTGTTGGCGCGCTGGAAGGCGCCGATCGCCCATAGCAGCACGGCGAGAACCACCAGCGTGATGATGAGCGTATTCATTGGGCCGTCAGCGCCGCATCTGAGAAATGAGCCTCTGCGCGCCCGAGCCGCGCGAGGTGTCCGCCAGGCGCTGCAAGGCTGAGCGTCCGCCCGAGGCATAGACGGCGACGGCAGTCAGCAGTTCACGCAGCTGCGCGGCAGCGCCCGTGTCGAAGCGGCACCAGGCGCCACCGGTCAGTCGCGCGATCTCCTTGAAGGCGCGCTCAGCAGCCTGGTCGTCGCCTTCCTGGAACAGGAACGCCGGGCAACCATGCAAGGCCAGCTCACCTGCGCGCCCGCACAGGTCGTCCACCGCCTCTTCCATGGCGTCGCCCACATAGACGAGCGCATTGACTTTTCGCGTTTCGGTCTCGAGGCGGGCATGGGTGAGGACTTTGCCGATCTGGGTATAGCCGCCGCGGCAAGCGACGCTGGACATCAAATCCGACAGCGCGCCGGGGTCGCAGACCCAGCTCGACGCACGGCATTCGCCGCCGCCGCGGAAGTAGACGAGCTGCACGTCGAGCCCGCCGACTGTCTTGACGGCTGTGAACATGTCCGCCTGCAGGCCGAGCGCCATGTCCCAGGTCGGCTCGCGGCTGAGCGTGGCGTCCATGGCGAAGATCAAGCGGCCCCGGCCCTGCGCCGTCGTCGCGGGCAGCTCGCGGACGCGGGCCACGAAGTCGGCAATCTCGGCGTTTGACGATCGGAAAGCCGGCTGTTGCGCGGCATCGCGTGCGGCGACGGGCGCGCCGGCGGCGGTGCGCGGCGCGATCGCCTCGCCGGGCTTGGTCGGTTTGTCGCTCGTCATCGAAAGACACCTGCTCGCGGGTCGGCCAGTCACCCAGCCTGCCCTCCAGTATAGATGGCAATTGCGGCGACGGTCGGCAACACCTCGCGTGATGACGCTGCCGAGCGGGCGGTGTACTCCTTCAGTCATCGACAGTTCAGGAGACACCCATGGGCCCCAAGCGACAGGTCACCATTGCACTGCTCGACGAGATCCAGGACGGCTTCAACCGCCAGGACGTCGACGCCATCCTGGCGCATTTCACCGACGACGGCATCTGGCTGATGGCCCGCGGCCCCAGCGAGCCCGAGGGTCGCCGCTGCGTCGGCAAGGCGGAGATCGGCGAGGTCTTGCGCGCGCGCTACGGCCAAATTCCCGATATGCGCTGGGAGGAGATGCGGCACTGGATTGTCGATCAGAGCAAATCAATCTCCGAATGGACCGTGCGTGGCACGCCGAAGGGCGGAAAGCCGTTCGAATACCTGGGTTGCGACCTGTGGGAGTTCTGCGACGGCTACGTGATGAAGAAGGACACCTACTGGAAGTACATCGGCTCGGCATGAGCGACGCTTTCCCGATTTTCCCCGACGACGCGCCGTTCGACGACGTGCAAGCGGCGCTGTGGGAGGCGGGGCTCGGCGACGGCCTGCCGCTGGTGCCGCCGACCGCACACCGCCTCGCCGCCATGCTCGCCGGTGTTCGCGATGCCAACGCGTCCCTCGGGTACATGCCGCCGCTGTTTGGTGACCTCACGTGGCGCGCCATCACGTGGAACGCTGTCGTGGCGGGATGCCGGCCGGCTGAGCTTGCCGTGGTCGCGACGGCGGCGGCCGCCACGCTCGAGCCGGAATTCAATCTGCTCGGTTTGATGACGACGACCGGCTCGGCCTGCGTGGCGACGCTGGTGCACGGGCCCATCGTCGAGACCCTCGGCATGAACGCGTCGGTCAATTGCCTGGGGCCCGGCAATCGCGCCAACGCCTGCATCGGCCGCGCGCTGAGCCTGATCCTGCGCAACATCGGTGGTGCGCGCGCGGAGAGCGGCGACATGGCGACGGTTGGCCAGCCGGGGAAGTACGCGTTCTGCTTCGCCGAGCCTGCGGAGAGCGCGTTTCCCTCGCTCGGTGTCCGGCGCGGTTTCGCCCCCGGCGCCAGCGCCGTCACCGTGCTCGGATTGTCTGGGACGGCCGAGATGCTGCCCCTAGACGAGCGCGACACGCCCGAAGCGATCCTCGATCCCGTCGCGCGCTCGTTCGTGGCGGCGTTCGTCGCGGGCGGCGCCTATCGCCAGCCCGAGCTGCCGCAGCATGCGTTCATCCTGCCCCCCGAACTCGCCGGACAACTTGCGGCACAGGGCTTCGATCTGGCGCGCGTGTCAGCCCACCTGCACGAGACGGCGCGTCACGACGGCAAGCCTGTCGCCGCCAGTGCCGCGGACATTTTTCCGATCGTCACCGGCGGCCCCGGCGTGAAGATGGCGCAGCTGCCATTGTGGGGCGGCGGCACGCGCCTGGTGACTCGGGCGGTTCTGGCTTTCTTCACCCCCCGAACCGATAGCGCACGGGGCGGCCCTTGAGGCCCTCGGCGGCGGCGAGAATGGCGTTGGCGTCGAGGCCGTAGTGCGCCTGCAGCTCGAACAGCGAGCCCGATTGGCCGAAGTGCTCGACGCCGAGCGGGCGCACGCGGTGTCCCAGCACACCGCCGATCCACGACAGCGTCTCGGGGTAACCGTCGCAGACGGTGACGATGCCGGCATCGCGCGGCAGTTCGGCGAGCAGCGCCTCGATGTGCGCCTCGGCCTGCGGATGCCCGTGCTCGCGCGCTTTCTGAGCCGCGTGCCAACCAGCCGACAGACGGTCGGCCGACGTCACCGCCAGCACGCCGGCGCCGCGGCGATCTTCCGACAGAAGCCCCGCGGCCTGGATCGCCTCCGGTGCGGTGGCGCCCATGTAGACGATGGCCAAGTTGGTGCCGGGCTCAGGCCGGCGCAGCCAGTAGCCGCCCTTGATCACCTCGTCGCGCAGGGAAGGCGTGAACTGCCGCGGCAACTGATCGAGCGGCCGCGTCGAGAGGCGCAGATAGACCGAGCCGCCGCCCTCTTCTCGAGCCCAAGCTCCTAGCGTCGACGATCCACGCGCCGGATGCTGGTGGGCATCCGAAGGCGCAAGCAAAGGGTCTTTCTCCCGCTGCATGTAGGTGAACGACCACTCCATGATTGCGGCGAGTTCGTCCGCGTAGGCCGGCTCGAAGTAGGCGAGCCCGTCCTGCGCCATGCCGATCAGCGGGGTTCCGATCGACTGGTGCGCGCCGCCCTCGGGCGCGAGCGTAATGCCCGACGGCGTCGCCACCACCATGAAGCGGCTGTCCTGGTAGCAGGCGTGGTTCAGCGCATCGAGGCCGCGGCAGATGAAGGGATCATAGAGCGTGCCGACCGGGATCAGCCGCTCGCCATAGTGGGCGTGCGACAGACCCGCCGCCGCCAGCAGCAGGAACAGGTTCATCTCGGCGATGCCGCACTCGATGTGCTGGCCCTTCGGGCTCATCTCCCAGCGCTGCGGGCTCATCAGGCCACGCGTCTTGAACACGTCCTCCTTGCTCTCCATCGAGAACAGGCCACGCCGGTTCACCCACGGCCCGAGGTTGGTCGACACCGTCACGTCGGCCGACGTTGTGAGGATGCGGTCGGCGAACGGGCCGCCGGTGCGCGCGAGGCCATCCATGATCTGGCCGAAGGCGGCCTGGGTCGAGACCTGCCCCTTGATCTCGAGCAGCGGGATCGCCGGCACCGGAATGGTGGGACCTTTGAGCTCGCGCTTGCCGCGCGCGTTGAACGGCACCCGCGACAGGAACTTCTGCACCTCGTCGCGCGGCAGGCGGAGGCCTGCGAACTTCTCCCACTCCTCGCCCTGATTGACGCCTTGCGCCTGCCGGAACTCCTGCATCTGCGTCTTGTTCATCAGGCCGGCGTGGTTGTCCTTGTGGCCGGCGAACGGAAGCCCATGGCCCTTGATGGTGTAGGCGATGAAGCAACAGGGCTGGCCGTCGGGCGCGGACGCAAACGCTTCGAGGATCGCCGCCATGTCGTGGCCGCCGAGATTGGTCATCAGGCGGGCGAGTTCGTCGTCGCTGCGCCGTCCGATCAGCGCCAACGCCTCAGGGTCGCTCTCGAAGTCGATGTCGAGCTCGCGCCGCCAGCCCTTCGCGCCCTGGAACACCA
>JANOJW010000251.1:0-3588 GCA_031418955.1 Hyphomicrobiales bacterium
GGGTGGGCAACTGAAGGCGCGTTAGAAGCGCCGCGCTTCAGGGGGGTGATTTTCGTGGGCTTGCTCATGGCCGACGCTCTAACGGAAAGCCGCCGGGCGGGCAATGCAACCTGGGCAGGTCGCGCACCGGCTGTGCACAAGCGGCAGCGGTTCGCAGGACAGGAGAGATATGGTAGGAACAGAGGAAGGAGATTTCGATGCCAGTTCCTGATCCATTGATCACAACCGATCCTGGCCGCATGGCCGGCACGCCGTGCTTCACCGGAACGCGGGTGCCGATATACCTGTTGTTCGAGTATCTAGAGGACGGCGCGCCTTTGAGCGAGTTCCTAGACTGCTATCCCGATGTGACCCGAAATCATGCAGTCGCGGTTCTGGAATTGGCTCGAAAAGCAGCGTTGGCCGAGGCGACCAAGGTGGCAGCCGAGTAGTCGAACAGGCAGTAGCGATGCGGGTTCTGCTCGATAGCTGTGTCCCCCGTCTGCTGGTTCCTCACATTCGTGGTCACGACGTGCGGCGTACGCGCGAACTTGGTTGGGCCGACCTCAAGGACGCGGAACTGCTCCACGCAATCGCCGGGCAGTTCGAAGTCCTCGTGACCGTCGACAAAAGCATTTCCTATCAACAGACTCTTGGCGATCGCCCGTTCGCTGTGATTATTCTTCGCGCCAAGAGCAACCGGATGGAACATTTGGCCCGTCTTGTCCCCAAACTGTTGCGGACACTGAAGAACATTCGGGCCGGAGAAGTTCGCGAGATCAGTGATTGAGTTCACTGGCGCAGATTCGCATCCAGGCGGGCGCCGTGGTGGTGTAGCTGGCCGTTGACAATCCGAAACGCCTCCTCCTCTGATCGCCCGATCCCCGCTTCCGTCGATTCCCGGGCTCTGGTATAGATCGGGATGGCACGAATCACCCACATTCCGGCGTTATCAGACCGCTGCGCAGCTCTCCTGCGCGCGCAATGACGCTGTTCCAACCCGGTGGAGACGGCATGGCTTCGAGAAAGACACTGATCCGCGAGGACATCGGGCTGACCTTCGACGACGTGCTGCTGCTGCCCGACGGATCCGAAGTGCTGCCCTCGGAGACGGACGTCGCGTCCCGGGTCACCAAGGAGATCTCGGTCCGCATCCCGATCCTGTCGTCGGCGATGGATACGGTGACCGAGGGTCGCCTCGCCATCGCCATCGCGCAGGCCGGCGGCATCGGCGTCGTGCACCGCAACCTGACGCCTGAGGAGCAGGCGGACCAGGTGGCGATGGTCAAGAAGTTCGAGTCAGGGATGGTGGTGAACCCGGTCACCGTTCAACCGACGGCCACGCTCGCCGATGCGCTGGGCCTGATGTCACAGCACAAGATCTCCGGCATTCCGGTGGTGGAGCCCGCCCGCAATGGCCGCCGCGACGGGAAACTCGTCGGCATTCTTACCAACCGCGACGTGCGCTTCGCCACCAACCAGCGCCAGCCGGTCTCCGAGCTGATGACAAAGGACAGGCTGATCACGGTCAAGGAGGGTGTCGACCGCGACGAGGCCAAGCGCCTGCTGCATTCGCACCGCATCGAGAAGCTCATTGTCGTCGATGACGACTACCGCTGCATCGGCCTCATCACGGTGAAGGACATCGAGAAGGCGCAGAAGCATCCGCAAGCTTGCAAAGACGAGCAGGGCCGCCTGCGCGTTGCCGCCGCGACCACCGTCGGCGACGACGGCCACGAGCGCACCGAGCGGCTGATTGCGGCGGGCTGCGACCTGATCGTGGTCGATACCGCGCACGGGCACTCCAAGCGGGTGATCGATGCGGTGGCGCGGATCAAGAAGCTCTCGAACCGGGTGCAGGTGCTCGCTGGCAACGTGGCGACGGCGGCAGCGACGCGCGCCCTAATCGACGCGGGCGCGGATGCGGTGAAGGTCGGTATCGGGCCCGGCTCGATCTGTACCACACGCATTGTCGCGGGCGTCGGCGTGCCGCAGCTGACTGCGATCATGGATTGCGTCGACGAAGCCGCCAGGCAGGGCATCCCGATCATCGCCGACGGCGGCATCAAGTTCTCGGGCGACATCGTCAAGGCGATCGCGGCCGGTGCCTCGTGCGTGATGGTCGGCTCACTGCTGGCTGGCACCGACGAGAGCCCAGGCGAGACCTATCTGTTCCAGGGCCGCACCTACAAGGCCTACCGCGGCATGGGCTCGGTCGGCGCGATGGCGCGCGGGTCGGCCGACCGCTACTTCCAGCAGGAGGTGAAGGACCAGTTGAAGCTGGTGCCGGAAGGCATCGAAGGGCAAGTGCCCTACAAGGGGCCGGTGGGCCATGTGATCCACCAGTTGGTGGGCGGCTTGCGTGCGGGCATGGGCTACGTCGGCGCGCGCGACCTCGAGGACATGCGCAACAAGGCGCGGTTCATCCGCATCTCGCCAGCGGCGATGCGCGAGAGCCACACCCACGGCGTGCACATTACGCGTGAGGCGCCGAACTATCCGGGGGATGGGTGAGGGTCGTAGGTACGTAGGCTGGGCCGCGCTGCGCTTGATCCAGCATCCACGGCATGGCCCGTCGTGTGAAGCTGGGTCGCACTCCACGCTCACGCGACGCAACGGAGATCGTTCGCATGGCCCAGACAGACCCACCACGCCGCCGCCGGTTCTTGTTTCTGCGCATCCTGTTCTTCGTGCTGAGCCTGCCGCTCGCGTGGTGGGCGGTGATCTCGTACGGGGACCGCGCCACGAGCTTTGCCAAGACTTATCAGGGGCTCACCGGGTTCTGGTTCTGGTTCTGGACGCTGCTGTTCGTCTGGGCGACGTGGGGCGGCTGGAGCCTCCTCAAGCGCAAATGGGCGCGCGCCAAGGATTTGTCTGCGGAGCTCGACGCGCCAAGGCGGCGGTGATGTCTACATCCCGGCGCGCACGAAGCGGTTCTTCAACACGCCGAGCCCGGTGATCTCCACTTCGACGACGTCGCCGTGCTTGAGGTCGGGGGAGAACAGGTCCGTGCCCATCCACAGCACGTCGCCTGGATGCAGCGTGCAGTAGTGGCTGATGGTCGAGATGTAGAGCGCCACACCGTGGATCATGGCGTTGGTCTTGAAGCGAACGGATTCCGTGCCGTTGACCCGCACCACCGTCTCGAGCTTGTCGAGATCGACAGTGGTGTCGATCCACGGACCCATCGGCTTGAAGGTGTCGGTGTTCTTGGCGCGCCACAGTGTGCGATCGGCCCTCTGCCAAGTGCGCTCGGAGACGTCGTTGCCGATGGTGTAGCCGAGCACGTAGGACAGCGCGTCGGCCTCGCTGACGTTGCGGGCGGTTTTACCGATCACGGCGACCAGCTCACCTTCGTACTGTACCTTGTCGGTGGCGTCGGCCGGAATGACCACGTCCTGGCCGTGCGCGATGAGCGCATTGTTCGACCGATACCCGACATCGGGCCGCTCGGGCAGCTTCGCCTCGATGCCGAGGCGTTTCGCAGCCAGGATCACATGCTGGGCATAGTTGAGGCCGACACAGAAGAAGTTCTGCGGGATCACCGGCAGCTCGATCTTGACCGCCGAAATCGCGTGCTTGGTGGCGCTCGTCTCATAGCCGGTGAAG
>JANOJW010000252.1:0-1826 GCA_031418955.1 Hyphomicrobiales bacterium
GCAAGCGTGAGCATGGTGAAGCTCATGAAATTCACGACCGTGTCGAGGCCACCGACCATTGCCTGGCCGGCGAGATTGACCGCCTCGGCCTCGGTAATGTCGCGGTCGCCGATCTTCGCATCGGCGATGTGGGTGAGCAGGTCGGACCGGCCGGAGTTTTTGCGCTCGGCCAGAATTGGGGCGAGATACTTCTGGAATTGCGCGGTCGCCTGGGCTGGCGTGACCGACCCGTCGGGTCGGGTGAACTGGTCGGCGAGATGCTTGAGCTCGGGCAGGTTCTCCAGCGGCAGATCGACCAGCTTCATGAACACCTGCAGCGGCAGATGTTCGGCGAACTCGTGAACGAAATTGCAGCGCCGATTGGGAAGAAATGCCTCGATGAGCGACACCGTCAGCTCGCGGATGCCTTCCTCGAGCGAGTTGACCGCCGCACCACGCAACTTCTCGTCGAGGACCCTGCGAAACGGCTTATGGCGCGGCGGGTCGAGCGATAGCGGAATGAATTCGCTATAGGCCTCGCCCGCGGTCGACTTCGGCACCAAAACGATGCGGTTGGAGAACCGGCTGCTGTCCGAAAGCACCGCAGAAATCAGCTCGGGCTCGAGAGCGATCCAATGCCCTTCGTTGTGCGGGGTCCACACGATCCCGTGCGGGCTGCTTTGCCGCATTCGCACCCAAGCCTGATGCAGGTCGCTTTCGAGCTCGCAGGGTTTGTAGATATCGAAATCCACCGCTCGGTCGATGGGCACGTGGGACGGCCTCGCCAGTTCCGACACTTCTGCGCTCACTTGCGCTCTCCCATTTAATCATTTCGTATATGGCCAATAATCGACATAATTTCGGAGTTTGTCAACGCCGAATGTCGCCTCATACAGAATGCGCAAGATCTTCATCTTTGTTACAATAACTTAGAGATCGCATCGGGCAACGGTTCGCCGCACGTGGAACTCCAGCACCCAATACTCCGATAAATTATCGGATAGAATCGGCGCTCGCGCCGGCGCGACGCGATCAACGCGCCTGCGCCGCACCGTCCGCGATCTGGACGATCAGCGTACCCGTGTTGGACCCGTCGAACACCGCATTCAGCGAACGCGGCAGCACATCGATGCCAAACCGCACATCTTCCCGATGCAGCAACCGGCCTTGCTCGATCCATCCGGCGAGGCGGGCCATAACCTGTGGAAAGTGCGCGATGTAGTTGGAGGCCAGGAAGCCCTCCATCCGGACGCTCCCGTAGATCAGGCGCATCAGGTTTCCGATCCGGTTCTCGACCGCGCCATCGTTGTAGCCGGAGATCTGACCGCACAGGACCACACGGCCGTGTCGCGCCATGTTGTCGATGGCGGCCTGCAGCGTCGTGCCGCCGACATTGTCGAAATAGACGTCGACGCCCTCGGGACACAGCCGGGCGATTCCTGCGGCGACGTCTTCGCTCTTGTAGTCGATGCAGTGATCGGCGCAGCCGTTGTCGACCAGCCAGGCGCATTTGGCCGTTCCGCCGGCGATGCCGATCACACGGCATCCCAGGATCTTGCCGATCTGGGAGGCGGTGGTTCCGACCGACCCCGCCGCTCCCGATACCAGCAAGGTCTCGCCCGCGTTGGGCTTGCCGACTTCGAGCAGCCCGAAATAGGCGGTCAGCGCGTTCATTCCGACGGGGCCCAGCGCCTCGATGAAACTGTAGCCATCGGGGATCACGCGGATGAGCGCGCGCGCCGGCGACACCACGTCGTAGTCCTGCCAGCTGCCGATCGTGCAAACCCTGCTTCCCGTCGGAAAGTCGGGGTTGGCGGAGGCGATCACGCGCGCGGCGCAAGGCCCGC
>JANOJW010000253.1:0-6274 GCA_031418955.1 Hyphomicrobiales bacterium
AAATTCTGCTTGCCGAGATTGCCAAGGTCGAAGCGGCCGGGCTCGCCAAGCACGCCCAAATCCACCTGCGTCGCGGCGCCGGCGCCTACATTTGCGGTGAAGAGTCCGCGATGATCGAGTCGATCGAGGGCAAGCGCGGCCTGCCCCGCCACCGGCCGCCGTACGTCGCTCAGGTCGGCTTGTTCGGCCGCCCGACGCTCGTCAACAACGTCGAGACGCTCTATTGGGTGCCGGAGATCCTGGCCAAGGGCGCCGACTGGTTCGCCTCCCAGGGCGTCAACGGCGCCAAGGGCTTGCGCTCCTACTCCGTCTCGGGCCGCGTGAAGCAGCCGGGCGTTGTGCTGGCGCCGGCCGGCTCCACAGCGCTCGACCTCATCGGGCGCTGCGGTGGCATGCTCGACGGGCACACGTTCAAGGGCTATTTGCCGGGCGGCGCCTCGGGCGGCATCCTGCCGGCCTCGATGGCCGACATCCCGCTCGACTTCGGCCAGCTCGAGAAGCACGGCTGCTTCGTCGGCAGCCACGCCGTCGTGATCCTGTCGGGTCTGGACGACATGAAGGCCGTGGCGCTGAACCTCATGCGCTTTTTCGAGGACGAGAGTTGCGGCCAGTGCACGCCCTGTCGCAACGGCACGGAGAAAGCCGTCGCCCTGATGTCGGCTGGCCGATGGGACAAGGCGCTGCTCGCCGACCTCGCCCAAGTCATGGCCGACGCCTCCATCTGCGGCCTCGGCCAGGCCGCGCCCAACCCGCTCATGTGCGTGATCCGGTACTTCCCCGAGGACCTGGCTTGAGGCTGGGCCATCGAACATGCGGGATCATGAGTTCGAGTGGGATGACCGTAAGTCCGCAAGCAACCTCCGCAAGCACAATGTCTCGTTCGAGACTGCACGATTGGCCTTCAGCGATCCCGCATGGTTCGAGCTTCCGGACCCCGATCCAGATGAGGATCGATGGCAGCGAATCTGCATGCATGACGGCGTCCTCTACGTGGTAATCTATGTCGAGCGGCGGTATCGCAACCGGATAATCTCAGCGCGCAAAGCAAACCAATATGAGCAAGGCCTCTACCAAAACCGCTAAGCGGGACCATCAAGGCATGACGGCCGACGACTGGCGTCGCCAGCGCGCGATGACAGATGACGAGATCACCACTGCTGCACTGTCTGACCCCGACAACCAGCCCATTACTCCAGAACAAGCGGCGGCACTGAAGCGGCCCCGGCCGGTCTCCAAGGTCATCCGGAACAAGTTGCGCATGACTAGCCAGGCCTTCTCCGAGGCGTACGGCATTCCGCTGGACACCCTGCGGGCGTGGGAGCGGCACGAGGCCGAGCCCACGCCCGCCGAGCTTGCCTATCTGAAGCTGATCGAGCGCGAGCCGGAGATCGCCAGGATCAAGGCGACCGAGCCCGCAAAGTAGACGATCCGAGAAACCCGAGGAGTGACAAATGTCGAGCGAGAACCTGAAACCCGGCATGTCGGCTGAGATCGAAACGGTCGTCGACGACAAGCTCGTGGTCAAACACGTCGGCGGCGCCGGCGTATTGTCGACGCCCTCGATGATCGGACTGATGGAGCGGGCCGGCATCCAGGCCGTGCAGGCGCATCTGCCGGAGGGCCACACCACCGTCGGCTTCGAGGTCAACGTCAAGCATATCGCCGCGACCCCGTTCGGCAAGAAGGTGACCGCGCGCGCCGAGTTGATCGAGATCGACGGACGCAAGCTGACCTTCAAGATCGAAGCGCACGACGAGGACAAACAGGTCGGCGTCGGCACCCACCGCCGCGCCATCATCAAGACGCAGAAGTAAGTGCACGCGACGGAGGTTCACATGAAGCACCGCATCGTTCGTGTCGTGGCGCTCGCTCTGACGATGGGGCTCGTCGCAGGCGCAGAGGCGCAGCATGCGCGCGGCAGCGGCTCGGGTTCAGGCACTGGTGCCGGCTCGGGCTCGGGCTCTGGCTCGCAACAAGGCCAGCCTTACGCCGGCCTCGATAAGCGGCAGGTCGCCTCGTTCTCCGACGACGAGATCACGGGCCTGCTCGACGGCCGGGGGATGGGGTTTGCGCTGCCCGCCGAACTCAACGGCTATCCAGGGCCGATGCACATCCTCGAACTCGCCACCGAGTTGCAGCTCACGACTGAGCAGCGCTCCGCCATCGAAGCCATCTTCGGCCACATGAAGCAGCAGGCGCGCCAGTCCGGGACTTCATACGTCGAGGCCGAGAAGGCACTCGATCAGGCGTTCCGCGAACGGACCGTGGACCTCGCCGCACTCAAGCGCCTGACGCTCGAGGCCGACCGGCTACGCGCGGAAAAACGCTTCGCCCACCTTCAGGCCCACGTCACCGCTCGCGCCGTGCTGACGCCCGACCAGTTGCAACGTTACGCGGCGCTCCGCGGCTACGGGACCAAGTGACCATGACCACGAAGATCACTTTCACGCTCGATGGCCGCGAGGTCGAGGCCGCTCCTGGCGAGACGATCTGGCAGGCCGCCCAGCGGCACGGTACCACGATCCCGCACCTGTGCTGGCATCCAGCACCCGGCTATCGCGCCGACGGCAACTGCCGCGCCTGCGTCGTCGAGATCGAGGGCGAGCGCGTGCTCGCCGCCTCCTGCCAGCGCAAGGTCGCAGCAGGCATGAAGGTCAAGTCGGCGTCTGAGCGCGCCAAGAAGTCCCAGGAGATGGTGCTCGAGCTGCTCGCCGCCGACCAGCCGGTGCGCGCGGACTCGCACGATCCGAAATCCAAGCTCTGGGGCTGGATCGATCAGATGGGCATCAGCGAGACGAGCCGCTACCCGCGAGCCGAACGCCCCGCGACCGATCGCACACACGCAGCGATCGCCGTCAACCTCGACGCCTGCATCAATTGCGGCCTGTGCGTGCGCGCCTGCCGCGAGGTGCAGATGAACGACGTCATCGGCATGGCTTACCGAGGTGCTGGCTCGAAGGTCGTGTTCGATTTCGACCGCGGGATGGGGGAGTCCACCTGCGTCGCCTGCGGCGAGTGCGTGCAGGTCTGCCCGACCGGGGCGCTGATGGAAGGCAACCTCGTCGACACGACAACGCAGAAGCGCGTCGCGGTCGAGGACCGAAGCGTCGACACGCTGTGCCCTTACTGCGGCGTCGGCTGCCAGACCACGGTGCACGTCAAGGACGACAAGATCCTCTATGTCGACGGCCGCGATGGCCCGGCGAACGAAAACCGTCTGTGCGTCAAGGGCCGCTTCGGCTTCGACTATATCCACCACCCGGATCGGCTCAAGACGCCACTGATCCGTCGCGACGGCGCACGCAAAGACGCCAACCTCGACATCCGCCGCGAGGACATCGGCACCTACTTCCGCGAGGCCACGTGGGAGGAGGCGCTGGCGAAGGCGGCGGGCGGTTTGAAGGCGATCCACACTGCGCACGGCGGCAAGGCGATCGCGGGCTTCGGCTCGGCCAAGGGCTCGAACGAAGAGGCCTATCTCTTCCAGAAACTGATCCGGCAGGGCTTCGGGACCAACAACGTCGACCACTGCACGAGGCTGTGCCACGCTTCCTCGGTCGCGGCGCTGATGGAAGGCATCAACTCCGGCGCGGTGACGGCGCCGTTCACGGCCGCCAAGGATTCCGACTGCATCATCGTCATCGGCGCACGGCCGGCCGAGAACCATCCCGTCGCCGCGACGTTCCTCAAGAACGCGGCCAAGCGCGGCGCCAAGCTGATCGTGATCGACCCGCGCGGACAGAATCAGGGCATTTCGCGTTATGCGTCCCACGTCTTGCAATTCACACCGGGGCGCGACGTTGCGCTGCTCAACGCCATGCTGCACACCATCATCGAGGAAGGCCTCGTCGATGTGCAGTACATCCAGGCGATGACCGAGGGCTACGACGCGCTCAAGGCCAAGATCAAGGACTTTCCCCCTGAGCGCATGCAGGAGATCTGCGGCATCCCGGCCGCGACGATCCGCGAGGTCGCCCGCCTCTACGCCCGCTCCGAGCGCTCGATCATCTTCTGGGGTATGGGCATCTCGCAACACACGCACGGCACCGACAACGCGCGCTGTCTCATCTCGCTGGCGCTCGTCACCGGCCAGACCGGACGCCCCGGTACCGGCCTGCATCCGCTGCGGGGCCAGAACAACGTGCAGGGCGCGTCGGACGCCGGCCTTATCCCGATGGTGTTTCCCGATTACCGGTCCGTCGAGAACCCGCAGATCCGCAGCGAGTACGAGGCGTTCTGGGGCGCGAGCCTCGATGCCAAGCGCGGCCTCACCGTCGTCGAGATCATGCACGCGATCAAGGACGACGTGATCAAGGGCATGTATATCCTCGGCGAAAATCCGGCGATGTCGGACCCCGACGTGCAGCACGCCCGCGAGGCACTCGCCCACCTCGAGCACCTCGTGGTGCAGGACATCTTCCTCACCGAGACGGCCTGGCACGCCGACGTGATCCTGCCGGCTTCCGCGCACGCGGAAAAGTGGGGCACCTTCACCAACACCAACCGGCAGGTGCAGATCGCGCGCCCCGTGGTGCCGTCGCCCGGCGAGGCGAGGCAGGACTGGGCGCTGATCCAGGACATCGCGCAGCGCGTCGGCCTGCCGTGGTCCTACAGCCACGCATCGGAGGTGTTCGCCGAGATGGGACAGGTGATGCCGTCCCTGAACAATATCACCTGGGAGCGGCTGCTACGCGAGGACGCGGTGACCTACCCGTGCGACGCACCCGACAAGCCCGGCAACGAGATTATTTTCTCACAGTCGTTCCCGACGGAGTCGGGCCGGGCGAAGATCGTACCGACGGAACTGCGCCCGCCTGACGAGCTGCCCGACGCGCAGTATCCGATGGTGCTCACCACGGGCCGCATGCTCGAGCACTGGCACACCGGCTCCATGACGCGGCGTGCCGGCATCCTCGATCACCTCGAGCCCGAGGCGATCGCCGGCCTCAACCCCCGCGAGATGGAGCGGCTCGGCGTGACGCCCGGCAGCCTCGTGCGCGTCTCGACGCGGCGCGGCACGCTCGTGCTGAAAGCCCGCGCCGACCGCGACGTCGCTGAAGGCATGGTGTTCATTCCGTTCGCCTTCGCCGAGGCGCCGGCCAACATGCTGACCAATCCGCAGCTCGATCCGATGGGCAAAATCCCGGAGTTCAAGTACGCAGCCGCCCGCGTCGAAAAGGCGGAGATCGCCGACGCTGCGGAGTAGAACGCAGTGGTGCGGACGGCGGGACTTGAACCCGCACGGCATTGCTGCCTCGGGATTTTAAGTCCCGTGTGTCTACCATTTCACCACGTCCGCTGCGACGCACGCGCGCGCAGAGACGTGTGTGATAGAGCGGGCGCGACGGATCGGCAACGGCTGCAACGGCCTGGAAAGGGAAGCTGGCGCCGACTATGCTGGTCATAGTCCTTGGCTCACCCCGCGAGTTTACTCATGCGAAACGTCCGAATAGCTGCCGCCCAGCTCGGTCCCATCCAGAAAGCCGACAGCCGCCAGACCGTTGTCGGCCGCATGCTCGCCCTGATGGACAAGGCCGCCGCCGATCGCGCCGACCTGATCGTCTATCCGGAGCTGGCGCTCACCACGTTCTTCCCGCGCTGGTACCATGAGGACCGGCGCGAGGCCGACCACTGGTTCGAACGCGACATGCCGAACGCCGCGACTGCGCCGCTGTTCGCGGCGGCGCGGCGGCACGCCATGGCCATGACGTTCGGCTATGCCGAGTTGACGCCGCAGGGGCGCCATTTCAATACGTCGATCCTCGTCGACAAGGCGGGGAGCATCGTCGGCACGTATCGCAAGGTGCACCTGCCGGGCCACGACGACTTCGATGCCGAGCGCACGCATCAGCATCTCGAGAAGCGCTATTTCGAGCCGGGCGATCTGGGGTTCCCCGTGTTCCGCACGCTTGGCGGCATCCTCGGCATGTGCATCTGCAATGATCGCCGCTGGCCGGAAACCTATCGCGTCATGGGACTGCAAGGCGTGGAGCTCGTCACGCTCGGATTCAATACGCCGTCCGCAAACTCCCAGAGCGCCGGCGAAGGCGCCGACATGCGCACGTTTCATCACAAGCTCTCGGTGCAGGCCGGCGCCTATCAGAATTCGACGTGGGTGGTGGCCGTGGCCAAGGCTGACTTTACTTTGGCTCGATCGCACCCGTCTGCGACGTGATCCGCCCGTAGTGCTCGGGTCGGCGATGCCGCGCGAAATCGAAAATCGTGTCCTTGCCGAATTTCGTGGCGTCGAGATCGCAGTCGTGGACGAGCAGCT
>JANOJW010000254.1:0-5104 GCA_031418955.1 Hyphomicrobiales bacterium
AATCGGCAAGCCATCGCGGCTGGCGTTTCGATCAATGCGAGACAGCGCTCCCCACGCCAGGATGGCGGCACTCGCGGATCCGAACTCGACGCAGAGGACGACGGACCGCAAGGTCATATCCCATCACCCCTGCTGCGCCGCCGGCCCGAGCAGCCGCTCGCGCAGGTAGTCGAGCTGGTCGTAGTTGCCGTACTTGATCATCAGCACGCCCGACTCGCCCGAGCCGCGCTTGATCTCGACCTTGAGGCCGAGCAGATCCGCCAGTTCTTTCTCGAAGGCGCGCGTATCGGCGTCCTTCTCGCGCGGCTTGCGCGGCGTGACGCCGGCTTCGAGGTTTTGCACCAGCGCCTCGACCTCGCGCACGTTCATGTCCTGCGCGACGATCCGCTCGGCCAGCTTCTCGGCGTCCTCCCGCCCGATCAGTGCGCGGGCGTGGCCAGCGGTGAGCTTCCCGTTGGAGACGAGCGCCTTCACGCTGTCGGGCAGACGCAGTAGCCGCAGCGTGTTCGCGACGTGGCTGCGGCTTTTGCCGATCACCTCGGCGAGGCGCTCCTGCGTGTAGGCGAACCGATCCACCAGCTCGTTGTAGCCGCCCGCCTCCTCGATCGCATTGAGGTCGGCGCGCTGCACGTTCTCGATGATCGCAAGCTCGAGCGTCTCCTGGTCGGTAAGCTCGCGCACAATCACCGGCAGCTGATGCAGGCCCGCCATCTGCGACGCCCGCCAGCGCCGCTCACCGGCGACGATCTCGAAACCGCCGTTGGGATCGGGCCGCACCACGATCGGCTGCACGAGACCCTTCTGGCGGATCGACTCGGCAAGCTCGGCCAACTCGTCCTCACGAAAATCCTTGCGCGGATTGGCCCGACCGCTGCGCAGCATCTCGATGGCGACGATCTTCTGCTCGCCCTCGGGCGGCAGTCGCGATTGGAACGACTGCGGCTCCCCGATCAGCGAGGCGAGGCCGCGCCCGAGCCGGCTGCGTTGCATTGGAACCGCCATGAAAGTTCGCTCCTCTTGCTTCCTCCCCCTCTCCCCATGCAAGTGAAGAGCATGGGGAGAGGGGACTCACGCCGCCTTCAACTGCCGCTCGCGCTCGATGATCTCGCGCGCCAGCCCGATATAGGCTTGGCTGCCCGCACAGCCCTGGTCGTAGACGAGGATCGGCTTGCCGTGCGACGGCGCTTCGGCAACCTTCACGTTGCGCGGGATCATCGTCTCGTAGACCTTCGGCCCAAAGAACTGCCGCACGTTCTCCGCAACCTCCTTCGACAGCGAGGCGCGCGCATCGTGCATGGTCAGCACCACGCCTTGAATATCGAGACCGGGATTGAGCGTGGCGCGAACCTGGTCGATCGTCTCTTTCAGCTGCGAGATGCCTTCCAGCGCGAAGAACTCGCACTGCACCGGCACCAGCACCGCCTGCGCCGCCACCTTGGCGTTGAGCGTCAGCAGGCTCAGCGACGGCGGGCAATCGATCAGCACATAGGTGAACGCCTCGGCCGGCTCGACAGACCGCTGCTCGGCAGCGAGCCGCGTCACCGCATCGCGCAGCCGGAATGGACGATTGGGCTCGGCCATCAGATCGCTTTCGAGGCCCACCAGATCGGCATTCGCCGGCACGATCGCGAGCCGCGGCACCGCCGTCGGGATCACCGCGGAGGACAGCGTCGCGTCCCCGACCAGCACATCGTAGGTGGTCACGGGCCGCTTCTCCGGCGGAATGCCAAGGCCGGTCGAAGCGTTGCCTTGTGGGTCGAGATCGATGATCAGCACGCGCTCGCCGACGGCCGCCAGCGCGGTGCCGAGATTGATCGCGGTCGTCGTCTTGCCGACGCCACCCTTCTGGTTGGCAACGGCGAGCACCCGGATGGTGCCTGGTACCCATGGCGTGCCTGTCATGCGCTCAACCCTCCGTTCTGGCGTCCGCATTGGTCCGGGGCTGACGGATCTCGACGACGCGGCCGTCGAGATCCGTGCGGCTCGCCCGCAACCGGTGCTCGAAACGCCAGTGAACTGCGGCTTCCTCGACTTCTGCCTCGACGCCCCGACCCTTCTGGAACAGTCCGAGCGTCTCCGGGCCGAACAGCGGCGCCGACAGTTCGAGAAGCTCACGCAACGATGCAACCGCACGCGCGGAAATCACTGTTGGCGAATCGAGCTTAGCCCGAGTTGCGGGAGCCTCGATGCGCATGCACAGGATCTCCACAGGCATTGCACGGGAAATCCCGGTCTTTCGCACCACTTCCGCGAGAAAGGCGCATTTGCGGGCATCGCTTTCGACCAGCGTGTGCCGCGTGTCGCTCACTGCCAACTCGGCTCTGAGGATCGTCGCGACCAATCCGGGAAAGCCGGCGCCGGCGCCGAAGTCGACCCAATGCCCATCTACCGGCGCCAGCGGTACGAGCTGGGCGCTGTCCGCCATGTGCCGATGCCAGAGCTCCGGCAGCGACTTCGGAGCCACGAGGTTCATGGTCCGTTGCCAGGTCACCAGCAGCTCGGCGAAGACGATCAGCCGTGACAGTGTTTCACGGGAAAACCCGAACGCGGTCGCAAACGCCTCTGGCCCGTCGATATGCGGCAACAGCTCGAAGTCAGGCTGCCGCCGGGCCATGGCGTTAAACCGTGACCGCCGCACGTCGCGGCGTTTTGCGCACATGAGCCAGGATCAGCAGCAGCGCTGCCGGCGTCATCCCGTCGATACGCGCCGCCTGCGCAAGCGTCGCCGGCCGGTGCCGCTCGAGCTTTTGCTGCAGCTCTACCGAAAGCCCCGGCATGGCATGAAACTCGAGCTCCGCCGGAATCGCGACCGCCTCGTCGCGGCGCAGCACGGCGACATCCTCGGCCTGACGCTGGAGATACGGCGCATAACGCGCATCGACCGCCAATTGATCGGCGATCGCTGGAGTAATCTGCGCCAGCTCCGGCCAGATGCCGCCGAGCCGCGCCATGTCGAGCCCCGCATGCGCCAGCAGCTCGAACGCCGTCCGGCGGCGGCCATCGTGGTTGATCACGACGCCGTGGCGCGCCGCTTCGGGCGGCGTCAGCGACAGGCTCTCGAGCAGCCGCCGTCCGTCCATCAGCGCGGCCTCGCGCGCAGCAAAGGCGGTACGCCGCTCAGCCCCGACGCAACCGAGTCCGATCCCGAGCGGCGTCAGCCGCTGATCGGCATTGTCGGCGCGCAGCCGCAGCCGGAACTCCGCCCGCGAGGTGAACATGCGATAGGGCTCACTGACCCCGCGCGTGACCAAATCGTCGATCATCACGCCGAGATAGGCATCCGCCCGCGACACCACCACGCCATCGCTCGACCCGCGCCCCGACGCCCGCAACGCCGCATTCAATCCAGCCATCAGCCCTTGCGCACCCGCTTCCTCGTAGCCGGTCGTGCCGTTGATCTGTCCGGCGAGGAACAACCCCGGCAACCGCTTCACCTCGAGCGTGGCGAGGAGCCCGCGCGGATCGACGTAATCGTACTCGATGGCATAGCCCGGCCGTACGATACGCACGTCAGCAAGACCCGGCATCGTGCGCAGGAACGCGTCCTGGATCTCGACCGGCAACGAGGTCGACACCCCGTTCGGATACACCGTGTCGTCGTCCAGGCCCTCGGGCTCGAGGAAGATCTGGTGCGAGGCCCGATCGGCGAAGCGCACCACCTTGTCCTCGATCGAGGGGCAATAGCGCGGCCCGGTGCTCTTGATCGCGCCGGAATACATCGGCGCCCGCGACAGGTTCCCGCGGATGATCGCGTGCGTCGCCTCGTTCGTATGCGTGACGCCACAGGCGATCTGGCGGTTCGCAATCGTGGTCGTCAGGAACGAGAACGGCACCGGTGGATCATCGCCCGCCTGCATCTCGAGCGCGTCCCACCGGATCGTGCGGCCATCCAGCCGCGCCGGCGTGCCCGTTTTGAGCCGCCCCATTGCAAGGTTCAGCGACGACAGCCGTACGGCCAACTTCACCGCCGGCGCATCACCGAAGCGCCCGGCCGCGATGCGCGTCTCGCCCATGTGGATGAGCCCGCGCAGAAACGTGCCCGTGGTCAGCACCACAGCGCCCGCGTGGATCACGTCGCCGTCGGCCGTGACGATGCCTTGTACCCGACCATCGACAACGACGAGATCGTCGACCGCCGCCTCGACCACGATAAGCCCCGCCGTCGCGTCGATCGCCGCCTGCATCGCCTGGCGATAGAGTTTGCGATCGGCCTGTGCGCGCGGGCCTTGCACAGCCGGCCCCTTCGACCGGTTGAGCAGCCGGAACTGGATGCCGGCGGCGTCCGCAACCCGACCCATCAGCCCGTCGAGAGCATCGATCTCGCGCACCAGATGACCCTTACCGAGCCCGCCGATCGCCGGGTTGCACGACATCTCGCCGATTGTTCCGCGCTTGTGCGTAACGAGTGCCACCCGCGCCCCGAGGCGTGCAGCCGCGGCGGCCGCTTCGGTGCCGGCGTGCCCGCCGCCCACCACGATCACATCGAACTTGTTGCCCATCGCTACTCAGAGCCCGAATGGCCCGCTCCGGTGAAAAGTGCGCGGAACCTACTCGAAACCCGAGGTCCCGCAAAGAGTTGACCGGAAGCCAGTGGGCCGAAAGACTTTGGTCCGAGCCGCAGGATGAGGAAGGGAAAGCGCCATGCAGCACAATCAGGCCAGCATCGACGCCGCGATGACGGTGCTCGACGACTTCATGGCGGCCTTCTCGGCGAGCGACGTCAAGGGCATCCGCCAGTCGTTCAACTTCCCGCATGCCCGCCTGCACGACGGCAAGGTAACGCTGTTCATCAATCCGGATGACTATCAGCTTGGCTTCTTCCAGGCCACCGCCGACGCTCGCGAGTGGGCAAAGAGCGTCTGGAACGAGCGCCGGATCATCAACGCCGGTGCCGACAAGGTGCATGTCGACACCGAGTTCAGCCGCCTGCGCGCCGACGGCAGCGTGATCAACACCTATCGCTCGATCTACATGGTCACCCGCGTCGACGGCCACTGGGGCATCCAAGGCCGCTCCAGCTTCGCGCCATAAGGGGGCGAAAGGTCAGGGGCGCTGAGCCGAAGTCCGCTTCGGCACCAGCGCCGTGCGTCCAGCTGGCACCGTC
>JANOJW010000255.1:0-11629 GCA_031418955.1 Hyphomicrobiales bacterium
ACAAGCATCCGGCGCGTTGCTTGCGCCTTCAGATGTCCACAAGCATCCGGCGCGGTGCTTGCGCCTTCAGATGCCCACAAGCATCCGGCGCGGTGCTTGCGCCTTCAGATGCCCACAAGCATCCGGCGCGTTGCTTGCGCCTTCAGATGTCCACAAGCATCCGGCGCGGTGCTTGCGCCTTCAGATGCCCACAAGCATCCGGCGCGGTTCAGTGGCACGGCTTTCACCGCATTCACGCGCCGGTTGCCGTGTGGGCAACTGAAGGCGCAAGTGACGTCGCGGCGATTGCCGCTGCTCTAACGACTGGCGGGGGCTTGTTCAAGCGAATTGCACGGCGGCAAGGTGCTCGGATGCAAGCCTGATGGGCACCTGCGGCGGCTCGACGGCCCCCCGCCGGATGGTAGGCTCAAGGCTCCACGTCCTGCGAAGGAGATGTCCGATGCCCGTCGTCACTTACTACATGAGCCTCAACAGTCCTTGGTCCTATCTGGGCAGTGCGCGGTTCGCCGCCATGGCCAAGCGGCACGGCTACACGGTCGACATCAAGCCGGCGAAGTTCGGCGAAGTGTTTGCCAAGACCGGCGGCTTGCCGTTGCCCAAGCGTAGTCCTGAACGACGAGCCTATCGCATGATGGAGCTGAAACGCTGGCGTGATGAACTCGGCCTGCCGATCACGCTCGAGCCGAAGGTCTTCCCCACCGACGAGGCGCCGGGCGCCCGCCTCGTCATCGCGGCAAAGCTCGCCGGACAGGACGCGCATGCGCTCGCGACCGAGATCGGCCGCGCGCTCTGGGAGCGGGACGAGAGCATCACCGAAGCCGGTGTTTTGCAGGCGGCCGCCGAACGCGCGGGCCTCGACGCCGCCGCGATCTACAAGGCGGGTCCCGCCGACGCCGAGCTCGACCGGCTGCACGACACTTACACGTCGGACGCACTCGCGCATGGCGTGTTCGGCGCGCCGAGCTTCGTGCTGCCGTCGCGGGAGATCTTCTGGGGCCAGGACCGGCTCGAGTTCCTCGACCGCGCCATGGCGCGGGGCCAGTGACCAGAACTTGCGGTCGGAGTGAAGTGCCAGCGGATCGCTCAGTGACGCACTGAGCCGGCTCCCGCGCAGTCCGACGCTTCCCAACCCACGGCGATCGTGGTTCGTCGGACTTCGCCGGCCCCAGCGTCGCGCTCGATCACGTGGCACGACCACTCCCTCCGACCTGAGCTGTCGCCGAAAAGTTATCCCCGCCGCTAACGACGATCGACGATCCGCCGTCGTACCATCTCTGTCCCGTCCTTGTGGCGACAGCGCGTCAATGATACATTTACCGTCTATGGCCGCGTGGATTGGAAACCATATGCTCTCACGAATTTTTCGCTGTGCGGCTCTGGCCACTCTGATGTTGGTGGCGCTTGCGACTGTCGGGCCGCCCAGTGCACAGGCGCAGTCCTCGCGCGAGATCCATGGCGTCTACCGGGTCGTCGTCGTGTCGGAATTCCCGCGCGGCACCAATCGCGCGGCGTTCAACGAGCGCCAGGCGCAGTTACCCGTGGCCCAGCGGCAGCAACCTCCCGCCGTGCAGGAGGGCGAGGATCTCACCAACAGCTCTGGCACTGGCTTCCTCGCTGCCGGGCGGCGCATGGTGATCACCAACAACCACGTGGTCGACCCGCCGACCCAGCGGGTAAACAATCAGGTCGTCCGCTCGACACCGCAGATCTACGCCTTGCTGTTCAACGTCAACGGCGTGTCCCGCGAGGTGCGCGGGCGGCTCGTGGCAACCTTGCCCGCCAAGGACCTCGCCATCATCGAGGCCGTCGAGGATCTGCCAGGCACCGCCCATCAGATCGCCGACTACGATCCCTCGTCCAACTCCGAGCTCGAGGCCGTCGGCTTTCCGGGCATCGCTGATTTTGCCAGCCGGCGCAGTGCCAATCGTATGCCCGGCTTTACCAAGGACCAGTTGGAACCGATCAAGACCCAAGGCCGGATGCAGCGTGCGTTCGACGTCAACGACGCCCAGGTCGTCGACGGCACGCCGCGGCTGACATCGCGGCTACTCCTGCATACGACGCCGTTCTCACCGGGCAACAGCGGCGGCCCGTTGTTCAACCGCTGCGGCCAGGTGGTGGGCGTGAACACGTTCACCGCCACCGACCGCAATGTCGCCGCCACCATCTTCCATTCGATCCACTCGCGCGAGGTGGTGCAGTTCCTGCGCGCCCAGAGCCAGCAACCCCGGGTCGCTGCGAGCTTCTGCCTGCTGCCAGGGTCGTGGACGGACTATCTGACTTTGCCGAGCTTCCTCGGGCTTGGCGCGCTGCTGCTCGCGCTGACCGCAGTGATCCTCGCCAAGCAGCGGCCGCAGGTGATCCAGCAGACGGTCAGCCGTGTCCAGAACAGCTTCTCGAAGCTCAATCGCACCCCCCAGCCGGCGCCGCCAGCCGCCCCCCGTTCAGCTTCGCCCGCGGCCGACCGCGGCGCCTCGTCGGATGGCACCGCCACGGCGGTCCAGCGCGACTCCGGACGGCGCGCCATCACGCCGGCCAACCCGGTCCTGCGCCTGGTGCCGACCAGTGGCGGCACAGCGCTCGAGATCGCCGCCAATCGCCTGACGGGGGGGCAGGCTATCATCGTCGGACGCAGCCTCGAGCTGATGCAGGAGCAGGATCCCCACGACCATCCGATCGTAATCTCGGACAAGACGGTGTCGCGGCGCCATGCCCGCCTGACGCTGGAGGGCAGCCGCCTCATGGTCGAGGATCTCGGCTCCTCGGCCGGCACCTTCAAAGGCGCGGCCCGGATCGACAAGGACAGCTTCTCGAACGGCGACGAGGTGCGCTTCGGGTCGGCTGGCTATCGCATCGCCCTGCCGACCGTTTGATCCCCTGATTGAGGCCAGCTGGTACGTGGCAGCACTGGTTGCTTACGGAAGCCGCTCCCGAACCACTTGACGCCGCTCGCCGAGAACCATCTCGACCGGCTGGCGGCCGAGCTGTGCGCGCGGCTGCCGGCGCTGTTTGGCAGATCGCGGCAGCGCCGCAGCGCCGCACCGGCCTGGACCACGACACCCGCGCACCCGATATTGGTGATACGGCTTCATTGCAGGCTTGGCTTCCAAGAGAGATGGGGCGACCGTGTCCGACGACGAGGAAAACCGCTTTACGGCCCGCGCGGCGCGCTACGTGCGCGTCGGGACCAACGTCGGCGCGGTGGCGGCGCGGGTCGCTGGCAGCCGCCTGTTCGGCTACGAACTCGACCGCTCGAAGAACGCAGCCGAGCTGGCGGCTGCGCTTGGGGGCCTCAAGGGGCCGATCATGAAAGCGGCGCAGCTGCTCTCGACGATCCCCGAGGCGCTGCCACCCGAGTATGCGCGCGAGCTGGCGCAGCTCCAGAGTGCCGCGCCGCCGATGGGGCCGGCCTTCGTGCGCCGCCGCATGATGGCCGAACTTGGAGCCGACTGGGCGCAGAGGTTCGCGTCGTTCGAGCCGGACGCCGCCGCATCCGCCTCGCTGGGCCAGGTGCACCGCGCGAGGCATCACGACGGCCGCGCGCTTGCCGTCAAGCTGCAGTATCCCGACATGCAGTCGGCAGTCGAGGCCGACGTCAATCAGCTCAAGGTGGTGTTCGCGATCCACGCGCGCATGGACCCGGCGGTGGAGACCGGCGAGATCCTGAAGGAGATCGCGGCGCGGCTGCGCGAGGAACTCGATTACGAGCTCGAGGCCTGCCACACGGCGCTCTACGCGCGGATCTTCAAGGGCGATCCACTGATCCACGTGCCACAGGTTATTCCCGAGCTGTCGACCAAGCGGCTGCTCACCATGAGCTGGCTCGAGGGCCGCAAGCTGCTCGACTACAAGGAGGCCCCGCTCGAGGATCGCAACCAGATCGCGCGCGCCATGTTCCGCGCGTGGTGGCTGCCGTTCTCGCACTACGGCGTCATCCACGGCGACCCGCACCTGGGCAACTACAACGTGTTCGAGGACGCACTCACAGACGGCAACCGTATCCACGGCCCGGCTGCGGGCCGGGTGCCGGGTGGGCACCTGAAGGCCCAAGGAGAGACTGGGCAGCCGAAGGGCCAAGCAGGACGCGCGGATGCACCGTGGGCATCCGAAGCGCCAGGCCAGCCAGGCGGCATCAATCTGCTCGACTACGGCTGCATGCGCACGTTCGAGCCGAAGTTCGTGCAGGGCGTGATCGATCTGTACCGCGGCTTGCACACGGGCGACGAGGCGCTGATCGTGCACGCCTACGAGACCTGGGGCTTCTCGAGCCTCAAGAAGGAGCTGATCGAGGTCCTCAACATCTGGGCGCGCTTCATCTACGGGCCGCTGCTCGACGATCGCGTGCGCACCATTGCGGAGGGCACCACGCCGGGCGAGTACGGCCGCCGCGAAGCCTTCAAGGTGCATCAGGCGCTGAAGGAAAAGGGCCCGGTGAAGGTGCCGCGCGAGTTTGTGTTCATGGATCGGGCGGCCATAGGCCTCGGCGGCGTATTCCTTCATCTCGACGCGCGGCTCAACTACTACCGCCTGTTCAACGAGACCATCGACGGGTTCGATCTCGACACGGTCGCCGCCCGCCAACGCGAGGCGTTCGCGGCGACGGGCGTTCCGCTGCCCAGGTGAACGCGTCCGTAGTGCGCCGCTCAATGCCCCTTGGCGGCAGCTTTCTTGCGGTCGCCCTGCACGATGCGGCGGCCGAGCGCGTGGCGGTGCACCTCCGAAGGGCCGTCGTAGATGCGGAACGCGCGCACATCGCGGAAGATGCGCTCGACCATGGTGTCGTTCGTGACGCCCTTGCCGCCGAGGATCTGCATCGACCGGTCGACCACGCGGAAGATCGCCTCCGAGCAGATCACCTTGGCCATCGAGCTTTCCGTCCCCGCGCGGTCGCCCTGGTCGAGCAGCCACGCGCACTGCCAGATGGCGAGCCGCGAGATGTGGATGTCCATGGCGTTGTCGGCGAGCATGAACGACACGCCCTGGTGCTCACCGAGCGTCTTGCCGAACGACTTGCGCTCGCGCGCGTACTCGGTCGCGATGTCGTGGGCGCGGATCGCCGAGCCCAGCCAGCGCATGCAGTGCGTGAGGCGGGCCGGTGCCAAGCGCACCTGCGCGTACTGGAAGCCCTTGCCGACCTCGCCCAGGATGTCGTCGCCCGAGACGCGCAGGTTCTCGATGTCGATCACCGCATGCCCGCCCATGAAGCTACTATCCATGGTGCCGAGCACGCGATGGATCTTGAACGCCTTGTTGGGCAGGTCGGTGAGGAACATGGTGCAGTCGCCGGGGCCATCGCCGGTGCGCGCCATGATGATGGCGAAGCCCGCGCCCTCCGCACCCGTGATCAGCGTCTTGCGACCATTGATCACAAAGCCGTTGCCGTCGGGCGTCGCGCGCGTCTTCAGCAGCACGGGGTCGGCGCCGGCGCCACCGTCTGGCTCGGTCATCGCAAAGCACGAGCGCACCTCGCCGGTCGCCAGCCGCGACAGGTATTTTTTCTTCTGCGCCGGTGTCCCAACCTTCTCGAGCAGGTTGATGTTGCCCTCGTCAGGCGCATGGAAGTGCAACGCGATCGGACCGAGGATCGAATAGCCCGCCGCCTCAAATACCACCGCCTGCTCGATGTGCGAGAAGCCCTGGCCGCCGTACTCCTTCGGCGAGTTGATGCCGAGCAGGCCCGCCGTCTTCGCGGCCGTGTTCAAATCGCGCCGCATGTCCTCCGGGATGCCGTGATGGCTCCAGCGCGGATCCTTTTCGAACGGGATGATTTTTTCCCGCACAAAGGCCGCAACCTTGTCGCGCAGGGCAGCCAGCGGCTTGTCGACGGTGAAGTCCATGGGTGTCTCCGAGGGCGGCAACACGAAGAAGTTTTGGCCAATAGCGTTGGCTTGGAGCAAGCGGCCGCCCCTCACCCTACACCCTCTCCTCATTGAAGTGCAGGCAATGGGGAGAGGGGACTATGCTCCAGCCGGCTTGCGGTAGATGTCCTTCTGCGTGATGCGGCCGTCCTTGAATGTGTAGCGCTCGATGCCGATCTCGTCGCGGAGCACGGCGCCCGTCTCTTTGTCGCTCTCGACGACGCGGAAGGTCATGAAGGTGGCATCGGGCGCGTGGTGATAGACGACCTCGTTGATCATCGCCTTGGTCCGGCCGGCAGCGCGGCCGGTGAGCGCGGCGCCAACCGCCTCGCGGCCCTGGATCAACGTCGGCAGTCCGGCCGCGTCGGTGTTGCGCCACTGGAAATCCGCCGTCACCACCGAGTAAAGCAGGTCCATGTCGCGGCGGAACCAGGCGCGGCTAAAGGACTTGAACAGCCCGTCGCGCTCTGCGGCAGTCGGGGCTTCGATGCTCGACATGGCGGAACTCCTGTCAGGTGTGCGAATGACCTATCCTTTCGGACCCCGCGGCTGCGCGCAACTGTCAATTGCAACGCACGGGCTGGTGCGAAGTGGGCAACCGAAGCGCGGTGATGGTCCCGCAGTTGCAAACTCGATTTGCGGCAAGCGCCTCCGAGCCACCGTCAAAGCCATCCGGCCGGGACGTTGAGCGCCGCGGCGAGCCTGGTCAGTGTTTCGGCCGAACCAGACTTGGCTCCCGCCTCGATCTCGCTCAGGAAGCTCTGCGTCAGGCCGGCCGCCGTCGCCAGTTCGACCTGGGTCAGCCCCCGCCAGCGGCGGATTGCCTTCAGCGGACTGTCGCCGGCAAGGATCGCCGTCGAAACCGCCTCGGGCAGCGGAGCCTCGCCGCGCGCTTCGGCCGCGAGCAGTAGCGTCATGCGGTCCTCGGCATCCTCGTCGCCGGCGCGCGCCAGCAAGGCGTCGTACTCGCGGCGGCTCAGCACCACGAGCTCTTCGCCGCTCTCACTCTCGATAGTCTTGATCGGCAATGGCGTCACTCCGTCAGCGATAGATGTCTCTGCGATGGCCGAGCGCCACCACCGTGATGGTGGCTGCCGTCTCGTCGAAAATTATTCGATAGTCTCCTACTCTCAGCCGTACCGTCTGCGTGCCCGCCATAGCCTTGGTGTCACCGCGACAGTCGATCGCATAGGCATTGAGTGCCTCGGCAATCCTAGACCGTGCCGGCTCGTCGATCTTGCCGAGGGTCTTCGCAGCGGCGGGCTGGAGAATAATCGTTTTCACGGACCCAAATATCGCTGACATCGGCGATATTGCCAATCGAATATCGCCGCATCTGGCGATAAATCGGCCGGCGCGGTTACGACTTGGGAATCCAAGCACCAATTCGGAAGTGCCCCATGCCCCTCGCGATCGAGGTGATCGAGGCCGACATCACCACGCTCGACGTCGACGCCATCGTCAACGCCGCCAACGAACCGCTACTGGGTGGTGGCGGGGGGCAATCGCGTTTCCCTGATCAATTTTGTCGAGCGCGCTCCCTCCCCCCTCCCCCCTTGCGGGGGCCGTCGGGGGGAAGGGAGGGGAAGGGAGATGTCGGCCGCAATACAGCATTGCCGATGTTGCGGCGATGGCGATTGCGAGCGCACTCCCGACGTTCAACGAGCTGCATCACCCACAGGCCACAACCCCGCGGCTATAGCCAAACGCGCTGCGCTGCAATAAGAACCGGGCTCATGCCAAAGCGCGACGACATCAAATCCATCCTCATCATCGGGGCCGGGCCGATCGTAATCGGCCAGGCCTGCGAGTTCGACTATTCCGGCACGCAGGCCTGCAAGGCCCTGAAGGCGGAGGGGTACCGGATCATTCTGGTCAACTCCAACCCGGCGACGATCATGACTGATCCGGATCTGGCGGACGCGACCTACATCGAGCCGATCACGCCCGAGATCGTGGCCAAGATCATCGCCGCCGAGCGCCCCGACGCGCTGCTGCCGACCATGGGCGGGCAGACCGCGCTCAACACGGCGCTTGCGCTCGAGGAGGACGGCACGCTCGCCAAGTACGGCGTCGAGATGATCGGCGCCAAGGCCGACGCCATCGCCAAGGCCGAGGACCGGAAGCTGTTCCGCGAAGCCATGGATCGCATCGGTCTCGAAAGCCCGAGGTCGGTGATCGCCACGTCGCCGGCAAAGCGTGACGCCAATGGCCGCATCGTTGCTTACGACCGCGCCGCCGGCTTTGCCGAGGCCATGCGGGCGCTCGACCAGATCGGCCTGCCCGCCATCATCCGCCCCGCGTTCACGCTCGGCGGTACGGGCGGCGGCGTCGCCTACAATCGCGAGGAGTTCGAGCAGATCGCCCGCTCAGGCCTCGATGCCTCGCCGGTCGGACAGATCCTCATCGACGAGAGCCTGATCGGCTGGAAGGAATACGAGATGGAGGTGGTCCGCGACAAAGCGGACAACTGCATCATCGTGTGCTCGATCGAGAACGTCGACCCGATGGGCGTGCACACGGGCGATTCGATCACCGTGGCGCCGGCGCTGACGCTGACCGACAAAGAATACCAGATCATGCGCAACGCCTCGATCGCTGTGCTGCGCGAGATCGGCGTCGAGACCGGCGGCTCCAATGTGCAGTTCGCGGTCAACCCCGCCGACGGGCGGCTCGTCGTCATCGAGATGAACCCGCGCGTGTCGCGGTCGTCGGCGCTGGCGTCGAAGGCAACCGGCTTCCCCATCGCCAAGGTCGCGGCGCGGTTAGCCGTCGGCTACACCCTCGACGAGCTCGAGAACGACATCACCGGCGGCGCCACGCCTGCAGCCTTCGAGCCGACCATCGACTACGTGGTGACCAAGATCCCGCGCTTCGCCTTCGAGAAGTTCCCGGGCTCCGACCCCACACTGACCACGGCCATGAAATCGGTCGGCGAGGTGATGGCGATCGGGCGCACGTTCGCGGAGAGCCTGCAGAAGGCGCTGCGTGGCCTGGAAACGGGGCTCACCGGCCTCGACGACGTGACGTTTGAGGGCCTTGGGCACGGCGACGACAAGAACATCATCCGCGCCGAGCTTGGGCGGCCGACTCCCGACCGCCTCCTGAAGGTCGCGCAGGCGATGCGGCTCGGTGTCGACCATGAGCAGATCCACGCCTCCTGCCGCATCGATCCGTGGTTCCTCGCGCGCATGCAGGAGATCGTCGACGTCGAGCAGAAGGTTGTGTCCCACGGCCTGCCCAAAACGGCCGAGGCGTTCCGCGGTCTCAAATCAATGGGCTTTGGCGATGCACGTCTGGCCAAGCTCGCCAAGCTCACCGAGGCCGAGGTGCGCAACCGCCGCCACACGCTGGGCGTGCACCCGGTGTACAAGCGGATCGACACGTGCGCGGCCGAGTTCGCCTCGCCGACCGCCTATATGTACTCGACCTATGAGCGCGGGCTGGTGCTGTCGGACACGGGCGGGGACAGCCAGCCGGTCTGCGAGGCCGATCCGTCGACGAAGCAGAAGATCATGATCCTCGGCGGCGGCCCCAATCGCATCGGCCAGGGCATCGAGTTCGACTATTGCTGCTGTCACGCCTGTTACGCGCTGACCGACGCCGGTGTCGAGACCATCATGGTCAACTGCAACCCGGAGACCGTGTCGACCGACTACGACACCTCGGACCGACTCTACTTCGAGTCGTTGACGGCGGAAGACGTGCTCGAGATCGTGCGCGTCGAGCAGTCGAAGGGCACGCTGAAAGGTGTCATCGTGCAGTTCGGCGGCCAGACGCCGCTGAAGCTTGCCGAGGCGCTGGAGCAGGCCGGTGTGCCGATCCTGGGCACCCAGCCTGACGCCATCGACCTCGCCGAGGATCGCGATCGCTTCAAGGCTCTGGTCGAGCAGCTCGGCCTCAAGCAGCCCGACAGCGGCATCGCGCGATCGCCGGCCGAGGCGCGCGCAGTTGCCGACCGCATCGGCTATCCCGTGCTGATCCGCCCGTCGTACGTGCTCGGCGGCCGCGCCATGGAAATCATCGCCGACGGCAGCGACCTCGACCGCTACATCCAGCGCCTCTCTGCGACGCTCGCGGGCCACACCGAACTCGTCGTCTCAGGCAAGCGCCCGCTGCTGATCGACCGCTATCTCGCCGATGCCGTCGAGGTCGATGTCGATTGCCTGTGCGACGGCCGCGATACCTACATCGCCGGAATCATGGAGCACATCGAGGAGGCTGGGATCCACTCGGGCGACTCGGCCTGCTCGCTGCCGGCCCACTCGCTCGACGGCTCGCTGATCGTGCGGCTGGAGAAGCAGACGCGCGATCTCGCGCTGGCGCTGAAGGTCGTCGGCCTGATGAACGTGCAGTACGCCATCAAGGACCGCCAGATCTACATTCTCGAGGTCAACCCGCGGGCCTCGCGTACGGTGCCGTTCGTCGCCAAGGTGATCGGGGTGCCGGTCGCGGGCATCGCGTCGCGCGTGATGGCCGGCGCGCCGCTCAAAGGCTTCGACCTGAAGCCGCCGCGCTTCAAGCACGTCGCCGTCAAGGAGGCGGTGTTCCCGTTTTCGCGCTTCCCGGGCGTCGATCCCGTGCTCGGCCCCGAGATGCGCTCCACGGGCGAGGTGATGGGCATCGACCGCGATTTCGCCATGGCCTTCGCCAAGAGCCAGATCGGCTCGGGCACCACGCTGCCGACCGGCGGAACGGTGTTCGTGTCGGTGCGCGAGGCCGATAAGGACCACATCCTTGGCGCCATGCGCGATCTGGTCGACATGGGCTTCCGGATCATTGCAACGCGGGGCACGAAACGCCATCTGGAGTCCCACGGCATCGCCTGCGAGCACGTAAACAAGGTGCTCGAGGGACGCCCGCACATCGTCGACGTGATGAAGAACGGCGAGGTGCATCTCGTCATGAACACAACCGAAGGCACCAAGGCCTTGCTCGACTCGAAGGATATTCGCCGCACCGCTCTGCAGAACAAGATCCCGTACTACACGACGCTCGCGGGCGCGGTTGCCGTGACCGAGGCGATCAGGGCCGTGAAGTCGGACAATCTCAAAGTCGCCCCGTTACAGAGCTATATGATCCGCACCGCCTGAAAATTGGCCTTCGTTCGGCTTTGGTTCTGTGGGCAAAGGTCTGGTCAAATCGCATTTGCTGGGTGAAACTAGTGATCGGCGCTGCGCGTTCCGCGCGACGCCGTTTTGGAGACTTGTTATGGCGACGGAAAAAGTGCCGATGACGCTCGAGGGCTTCCACAAGCTGGAGACCGAGCTGCAGCGCCTGAAGGCCGAGGAGCGTCCGCGCATCATCCAGGCCATTTCCGAGGCGCGTTCGCACGGTGACCTGTCGGAGAATGCCGAGTACCATTCCGCCAAGGAGGCGCAGGGTATGAACGAGGCGAGGGTCGCCGACCTCGAGGACAAGCTGTCGCGTGCCGACGTCATCGATACGTCCAAGCTTTCGGGCACCACCGTCAAATTCGGGGCGACCGTGCACCTCGAGGACGACGACTCTGGTGACAAGGTCAAATATCGCATCGTCGGCGATCTCGAGGCGAATGTGCGCGAGGGCAAGATATCCATTTCATCACCAATCGCTCGCGCATTGATCAGCAAAACCAAGGGCGAATCCGCCGAGGTGACGACGCCGAAAGGCAGTCGCTCCTACACGATCCTCAAGATCGATTGGAAGTAGCGAGTAGCCAGTACTGAAGCGCGACTACAATGCCCCCTCGGGGATGATCGATACGAGCTGGCCGCCGTGCCGCTCGAGAT
>JANOJW010000256.1:0-1740 GCA_031418955.1 Hyphomicrobiales bacterium
CTCGCCGCCGACGGCTGCGACATCGCCATCATCGACCTCAACCAGGAGGCGGGCGAGGCCGTCGCCAAGGCGATCTCAGCCACCGGCCGCCGGGCCAAATTCTTCGCGTGCGACGTCGCCGATCCCAAAGCCGTCGAAGCCTGCGCCAAAGCCGTGGAGAAGGATCTCGGCCCGGTCGAGAAGCTGGTCACGGCGGCGGGCCTGATCCCCAATACCGAGTCCGTGCTCGACATGGACATGGCCTATCACAAGCGCATGTGGGACGTGAACTACAACGGCACCCTCCACGCCTGTCAGTCGTTCGCGCGCCTGATGACGCCGCGCAAGAAGGGGGCGATCGTCACGCTGGGCTCGGTCAACTCGCGCGCGGCGTTACCGCTGCCCGCCTACAACCCGGGCAAGGTCGCGGTCGAGCGCCTGACGCAGTTGCTCGCCATGGAGCTTGGCCGCCACGGCATTCGCGTCAACTCGGTCGGTCCGACCTACGTGATGACGCCGCCGCTCCGCCAGAAGGTCGCCGAGGGCAAGCGCGACATGAAAAAGATCATGAGTGTGCACGCGCTCCCGTATCTCCCCGAGCCCCGGGACATCGCCGACGGCATCGCGTTCCTGCTGTCGGAGCAGGCGCGCACGATCACGGGCATCCTGCTGCCGATCGACAGCGGCATGCTGGTGGGCACCTCCTACATGACCTACGCCGGCGGCGTGCCCTGGACGGAGTGACGGCCCTTGGGTCGGTGCGATCGCGAACGCTTGATGGTACGGCAAAGCCGTAGTAAAGTATGGAAGACGACGAATTTTAATGGGACGACGAGAAGGCCGCAAAGAACGTCGCCGATCACGCGGTAACGTTTGATGAGGCCCGAAGTGTCTTCAACGATCCATTCGCAATTGATCGACCGGACAGACGCTACGACTATGGCGAGGATCGCTTCGCGATAACCGGCATCGTTAACAGTCGTGTGATCGTCGTTTCGTACACGATGCGTGACGAACGAATTCGAATTATCTCCGCACGAGGTGCAGAACGCCATGAGCGACGACAGTATCACAACCAAGACTGATAGACGCCCAGGACATGACTGGAGCCGGTTCGATGCCATGACCGACGAGGAGCGGCATGCAGCGGCACTCGCCGATCCGGATGCTCACCCATTTACCGAAGTGCAATTGGCGAGCATGCCACGGGTGCCTCAGGTGAAGGTCATCCGCCGCGCCTTCAAGCTCAGTCAAGACGAGTTCGCAGCCCGCTTTCATATTCCCGTCGGAACATTACGGGACTGGGAGCAGGGAAGAAAAGAGCCGGACGCCGCGGCTAAGGCGTACCTGCGCGTGATCGCACGTGAGCCCGAGATGGTCGCACGTGCACTCGTGTCACACAAGCCGGCTGCCGAGCGGGATGCCGCCCAATAGGCCCACTTCCCACGTGCGACGCGTCCGGGCTACGGTGCTTCCAACGACAACACCGGGAGGACTACCCATGCGCCGATGGTTCGCTGCCGGGATTGTACTGGCGGCCACAGCACTGCTTGCTACAGGTCCTGCGTCAGCCCAGCAGTTCCCCTCAAAGCCCATCCGAATCGTGGTCCCGTTCGGCGGCGGCTCGATCACCGACATCCTGGGCCGCGTGATCGGGCAGGAGCTGTCGAAGGCCGTCGGTCAACCCGTCATCGTCGAGAACAAGCCCGGCGGCGATGGTGCGGTCGGTGCCCTCGAAGTGATCATGGCCGCGCCCGACGG
>JANOJW010000257.1:0-1500 GCA_031418955.1 Hyphomicrobiales bacterium
GGTTTCGACCCGAAGCGGTCGGACGACGACCTAACTGGTGTCATCCTCGGGCTTGTCCCGAGGACCCATGGTTCAGCTGTCTCAATGGCTTCGGATGACCGCCGCGACACCGAGAAATCCATTCATTTCCGGGCATCTTCGACTATCGTCACACTCCACTTTGTCGACTTGAGCGAGTGGAGAAATGGGTCCTCGGGACAAGCCCGAGGATGACAAACGAAAGATTTTTTCCGAGTCGCCTAGTGGCCCATCGCGACGGGTGCAACCGGCAACATATCTGACACGGCGAGCCTCCCCTCACCCCATCGATCTTCGGCCTTATCTGCGCCCACGGCCGCGCTGCCTCGATCAACGCGGCGCGCAGCAGTTTCGCGTCCTCGCCGCGGCGGCCGACGAGCTGGATGGCGATCGGCAACCCGTTGCTGTGCAGCCCAGCCGGCTGCGTAATCGCCGGATAGCCCGCACGCACGCGGCGGCATCAGAACGGCATTGTCAGCCGCTTCGCTGTGACCTTGGACTCGGAGCCGTAGCTGATATCGATAACGGTCGTATAGTCGGACTCGGCCCATTCGCCTGGGAACGTGCCGGCCGGCGCGCCAAGGGCCGCGACAAGGCGCGGGATGTCCGAGTGTCGCCAGGAGATGACGCCGAACGTGCTGCGATAGGCGCGTTTCTCGCCCAGAGCTGCGACAAGCGCGTCAACTTCGTCATCATCGAATTTGCTCTTGATCTCGAGACCCAGGGCGGCAGCAAGAGGCTCGATCGTTTCGACCGGTCGGCGCGAGCGATCCGAGGACTTTGCGGCGATGAGGAAATCCGGCCGCCCAAACGTCTCCAGAACGTACGGCACCAGCCGCGCGGCGCGCTCGTGGCCGGCGGGCGAAAGGTTACGATCGCGCCGATCGCCAGTCTTCTCGGCATGGCGCAGAACAATGAGGCGTGCCGGCCCCGAGTCAGATCCAAAGGGCGAGGCGCCCGGCAGCGCTGCTGGCGCTCCGAAAAGCAGGGACTTGAACCAATTTAGTAGGCCCATGATGCGCACTACCCCATCAGCGGCCCAGCATAGCCCGACCGCGATGCCCATATCGCATCAGGCAGGCATGATCCAGTTGTGAGTTTCGGGGCCTCGATGTGTCGGGTCTCGCGCATCGACCGGCAGCGCAAGTGCCCAACGGAACGCGCGCGAACCCAGTCTATGCCTGTGATGCTGCTCACAGCTCGATGCCGCACATGCAGATACGGTCGTGACGAACGCGAGCACTCTGCTCGCTCCGACCCAATCGGCGCATGGATGTCAAAATGACGTTCATCCCCGACCCCAGTGACAGCATACTCTCAAAGAAAGGCAACGATCATGTTCAACACGATACTCGGCTTCTGGGACTTCTTCTGGATCTGGTTCATCATCGTCGTCATGGCGGGAGGTTCCCGCATGCTCAGTCTCGATGACATGTCGCGCTCGAGCATCGACGCCTTGGAGCAGCAGGTCGCGGCGCTGAC
>JANOJW010000258.1:0-6942 GCA_031418955.1 Hyphomicrobiales bacterium
CGAGGTCGGGGAGCAAAGCTCCGCGACCTCGAGATCCGATGCGGTGGTCGAGAACGGGCATCGGAGCCCCGCTGATGTCGGGTCTCGGCCGAAGTGCAGCCGGCCTCTACCCGACCTACGGTTCATCACTCACTTCAGGACACTCCACATGGCCAAACTTGCAGTGAAACGCATCCCCGGCAACGTCGGGTGCGAGATCGAGAACCTCGATCTGCGATTTCTCGACGACAGCAGCTTCGACACCATCGAAAGCGCGCTGCATGAGCATCTCGTCGCGATCCTCCCCCGTCAGTCGATCGGACCGAAATCGTTCCTCGCCCTGGCCAACCGCTTCGGCCGTCCAGAGCCGCATGTGATCAACCAGTTCCACCACCCGGTGGACCCCAACATTCTCGTGCTCTCGAACCGTAGAAACGACAAAGGCGAACCGATCGGCCTTGCCGACGGCGGCACCTACTTCCACACCGACTATTCATATCTCCCCGTCCCGGCGCGCTGCACGCTGTTGTTCGCGCAGGAGATCCCGGACGGCAAGTCGGGCACCACCTTTGCCAACCAGCGCAAGGCCTACGAGGATCTCGACGACGCGACGAAAGCAAAACTCGAAGGCCTCGTCTGCCGCCACCACTACGGCAACCGCGACAACCTCGACGAGGCGAGCCGGACCGCCGCCTCGAAGCTCAACGACGCGCAGAAGGCGAAGATGGACTGGGTGCGCCATCCCCTCGTGCGCAAGCATCCGCATACCGGCAAGAAATCGCTCTACGCGGTGTCGGGATCGTCGTTCGCCATCGAAGGCATGGGCGACAACGAGGGTCGCGCCCTGCTCGACGACCTGAAGACCCACGCCACGCAGGACAAGTATTGCGGCACGCCTACATACAAATCCGGCGACGTGATCATCTGGGACAATTGTTCGCTGCTGCATTCGGCCCCGCTCGTCGACGAGACGAAGCCCCGCACGCTCTGGCGCATCACCGTCAAGGAAGCAGGAGCAACGCTGTGACGACGCAAATCACAGGCAAGGTTCGGATCGAGCGGACAGGCTCGGTGGTGACGGTGATCATCAACCGGCCGGACGTTCGCAACGCCGTCGACAACGAAACGGCTGAGGGCCTGGCCGCGGCATTTCGCCTGTTCGAGTCCGACGCAACGGCCAAGGTCGGCGTGCTGTGGGGTGCGGGCGGCTCGTTCTGCGCTGGCGCCGACCTCAAATCCGTGGCGTCCGGTGAACGGCTCAGCCGCTACAAGCTCGATGGCGACGGGCCGATGGGGCCGTCACGCCTGCAGCTCACGAAGCCTGTCATTGCCGCCGTCTCTGGTTTTGCTGTGGCAGGCGGCCTCGAGCTTGCGATCTGGTGCGACCTCCGCGTCGTGGAAACCGACGCGACGTTCGGCGTCTACTGCCGCCGCTGGGGTGTGCCGCTGATCGACGGCGGCACCGTTCGACTGCCGCGGCTGATCGGCCAGAGCCGCGCGCTCGACATGATCCTCACGGGCCGGGCGGTCGGCGCCGAGGAGGCCTTGGCGTTCGGTCTCGCCAATCGCCTGGTTGCCAAGGGCCAGGCGCGCGCCGAGGCCGAGAGCCTGGCCGCCGAGATCGCGCGCTTCCCCGAGCTTTGCATGAAGCTCGATCGGGCATCGGTGTTTCGCCAATGGGAGCTGCCGTTCGAGCACGCCATGCGCGCGGAGTTCTCGGCCGGCGTCGAGGCCGTGCGTGCGGAAGGCCAGGCGGGCGCCGCGCGCTTCGCGTCCGGCAAGGGCCGCGGCGGCAATTTCGACAACATCTGAGACAGGGGCGGATATCATGTCGACGGACATTCGCGTCATGGTCGACAGAGTGATAGCCGTCGAGAAGAAGCCGGTCGGTGTCGCTACCTGGATCGACGAGCACCGCGAAGGTGACAAGCGACTCCGTTATCCCTTGCTGATTGAAGGTGAAGTCAGCGACGCGACTCTCACGATCATCGCTTATCCGTGGCATAGGGCCCTTCGCTTTCGCCTGGTACTCTCCTACACCCGCGCGATCTGGCGAGTGGACTACACGGACGACGAGGTGCACGTGAACTCGTTCGACAAGCCCGACGACGTGCTGCTCGGCCCCTTTTCCGATCCGCATTACCACGCATGGCAGGACAACCGTCGCTTTGCTAGCGCAGCCATGTTGCCCGATCGACTTGAAAATGCTAGGCTTTTGGATGCCAACCTTAAAACCTTCGATAACGCATTCCGTTGGTTTTGCGGACAGACTACGATCGACATTACGGAATTGGGCGTCCCTTCACTCCCTACGACGGACAGGCTCCTATGAGCATCATGGCAATCGTGGAAGAAGCCCTGAGCCTTTGGCCCAAGCCAATGGCTCTAGAGCGAGGCATTCGTGTTCCGACACATTGTCTATATCCTTCGAACTCGGCCGTACCTGCCGTCATCTCTCAGCGCGGCGAACTTTTTCGGGTCGATGATGATGGTGCAGCTTTGGACGAGATTGCCCAGGCCATTCATACGGAGCAGGCTCTCCGAAGTTCGATGCGCGGATTGGTCAGGCGCAGCGGATGCACACTTACCAGAAGCGGCGCGATCATGTCACCAGCGGTACGCCAATCGGAGCTTGTGGCAGCGATCGTCCTTGTTGCGAACACGTCCCAAGAGGTCGCGGAGCATCTTTTGTCTGTGGCAAGACCACCCAGGAAGGACTTCAGAAAAGCCATCGAGGAAATCTTGAACCAGAAATTCAAGGATCGGTGGAGCCGCAACGAGCGGATAGCTGGCGCCAGCAACAAGATGCATGGATTCGATTATGTCGTTCGCATCAGTGAGGGACGGCAGCTAGCTCTCGATTTTGTTGTGCCGGATGCAAGTTCGGTCAATTCGGCAGTCGTGGCGCACCTGGACGTGAAGCTCAAGAATGTCCCAAACCTTGAACAGCGCATAGTTTACGACGATAGCCAATCATGGAACGCATCAGATATCGAACTCTTGAAGGCGGGCGCGAGGCCTATCCCCTTCAGCGCTTTCTTGCAGTCGCTTGAGCGGTTCGCCGCATGACCCGCGACGATAGTTTTGAGCATCACTACGCTGAGGTCGGCGAGGTGATGCTGCACTATGTGACGGCGGGTGCTCCGGACGCGCCGCCGCTGGTGCTCCTGCACGGCTGGCCGCAGACGTGGTGGGAGTGGCGGCCGGTGATGCAGCGCCTCGCCAGCCGCTATCGTTTGATCGCGCCGGATCTGCGCGGGCTCGGTGACTCGTCACGTCCGCTGACCGGCTACGACAAGCGCACTGTGTCCAACGACATCTGGCGGCTCGTGACGGAGAAGCTCGGCCACAAGTCGTTCTATCTCGTCGGCCACGACTGGGGTGGTCCGACGGCCTATGCGCTCGCCGCCCAGCACCCCGAGGCGGTGAAGAAGCTCGGCATCATCGATGTGGTGATCCCCGGCGACGGCGGCGATTTCTCACAAGGCGGCAAGCGCTGGCATCATCAGTTCCACATCACGCCGGACCTGCCCGAGGCGCTGGTGCAGGGCCGCGAGCGCATTTATCTGCAGTGGTTCTACCAGACCTTCGCGTACAAGGCCGGCGCCATCTCGCAGACCGACATCGACGAGTACGTGCGCACCTACAGCCAGCCTGGCGCGCTGCGGGCCGGTTTCAACTTCTACCGCGCGCTCGAACAGGACGCCAAGGACAACGCGACGCAATTGGCCACCGGCTTCCGATTGCCGATGCCCGTGCTGGCGATCGGCGGTGGCGTCAGCTACCCGCATGGCCGCGGTCGTGGCGCCGACGTCGAGGCGAGCCTCAAGCGCTGTGCGACGAACGTGCGCGGCGTGGTGTTGCCCGAGTGCGGCCACTTCGTTCCCGAAGAGCAGCCCGAAGCCGTCGCCACGCTGCTGGGGGAGTTTTTTGTCGAGGCGTGAGGCGCGTGGGTGTAGTCGGGTCAATCGCCAGCAGTGCCGCTCACCGCCGATAGCGCCGCTTCAGCTCTTCGGCTCGCTCCGTGGCCTTCGACGCCTTGCACACCAGCGACTCCGCTGACGGTATCAGTGGCAATCCCTTCTCACTATTGTAGACCAGATCGCAGTCGGTTTCGCGAAAGTTGGTCCACTGCTGTTGCGATTTGGTCAGCGCGGCCACCCAATCACTACGCTGTGAGGTCTTGAGATCGCTGCGCGCCTTGATCATCGCCTGGGCGTGTTTCACCTCGTCATCGAGCGACTTCTGCGCGATCAACAACCGGCGTTTGGCCTCCTCGAGTTCCGTGACCGGAGTGGCAATAGGAACGATAGCCTTCGGCTTGACCTCTTGGGCCTTGGCAGTTTGCAGTATCGCGGGCAGTCCCAAGGCGACTGCCGCAACTCCCGTGACCAACAGCCCGACCTTGCGCATACTGCCATCTTCCCGGATATGAGTCAGCGATCCGAGATGAGCTTATCTGGAGATGTAGCGCGACTTCAACTCCTGCGTACGCTGTTTCGTTTTCGTCAGCCGGCACGCCAGCGTGGCCGTGCCCTGGCCTGTGCCGCGATACCACTCCCAGCCCGTCACCTCGCCGCAGTCCTTGGCCGTAAACGCGATCCAATGGCGCTGAGCCTCGCGCATGGCCCGCTCCCAGTCGCGGCGCTGGTTGGTGTTGAGGTGGCCGGCACCCTTGATGCTGGCGATCGCCTCGCGATACACGGCGTTGAGTTCGGCATCCGCGGCTTTCAACTGCTGTTCGGTGCACCACGCCAGCTCGGGCGTCGAGGACGCTGTTTCGCAGTTGATCGTTTCGGTCCCGCGCTGCGCCACGGCGGCCATACACGTCGCAAGGGTGATCGCGGCCGCAAGCCAGAGTCGATTACGCATGGTCTCGTGGTCTCCGCAGATCACCGATTGACGGCCGGTCGAGCCGGGCAACATAACGTATACCTCGACATCGCGACGGCTTGCAGGCCCGCAGCGGCAGCAATCGGGAAAATCCCGGCAACACGGAGAATGCACGGCCATGGCGAAGCGTCTCGACGGCAAGATTGCATTCTGCACGGCCGCCGGCGCCGGTATCGGCCGCGCCACCGCGCTGGCCTTCGCGCGCGAGGGCGCCCGCGTCATCGCCACCGACCTCGACGAGGCGCGCATGCAGGGCCTCAAGGAGGCAGGCGTCGCCGAATGCCTGAAGCTGGACGTACTGGATACCTCAGCCGTCCAGGCGATGGCCAAACGCATCGGCTCGGTCGACGTGCTGTTTAACTGCGCGGGCTTCGTCCATCACGGCGATGCGTTGAACTGCACCGACAAGGAGTGGGACTTCTCATTCGACCTCAACGTCAAGTCGATGCACCGTTGCATCCAGGCGTTCCTGCCCGGCATGGCCGCCAAGGGCAAAGGCGCGATCATCAACATGGCCTCGGGCGCCGGCCCATCGAAGGCGGTCGCCAACCGCTACGCCTACACCGCGACCAAGGCGGCGGTGGTCGGGCTCACCAAGGCGGTGGCCTTCGACTTCATCAAAAAGGGCGTGCGCTGTAACTGCATCTGCCCGGGCACCATCCAATCGCCCTCGCTCGATGACCGCATCTCAGCGCTCGGGCAACTGGTCGGCGGCACCGACAAGGCGCGCCAGATGTTCATCGACCGCCAGCCCATGGGCCGCCTCGGCACGGCCGAGGAGGTGGCACACGTCGCGATCTATCTGGCCTCCGACGAGAGCGCCTTCACCACCGGCCAGTCGTTTTTCGTCGACGGAGGGTTCGCGCTGTAGCGCTCGGGCGTTTGTGGCCGTCACAACTGCAGCCAGCGACTGGACTTAAAGTCTGAGCTGGCGTGGTGAAGTGGTTTTTATAGGCAATTCATAGAGGGCACCGGGAGCGGCCGCGCCTGCGAGAGTGATGATATTGTCCCACAAGGCGCACAATCGCTCGAGTTGCTTGAGCACGCGGGCCTTCTTGAGCGCCGGAGCCATGAAGAAGCCTGTGAGTCTGGACGACTGAAAAACCAGTCGCTCAGCACGATTGCGAGTGATCCGGAGGTCGCCCGAAATGACAATCCAGTGCCCCTCCTGGTTGAGCGCAGTGATCCAGTCGATATCTGTGATTGTGCGGGGGAATTTTTTCTCCAGCGCTACAATCTCGTGCTCATTCGGAAATACCGCCTGAAGCGCTTCAGGCAGTGTGTGCGAAAGGTTGTGGTCGAAGAACACTCTCACGCCGCGGCCAGCTCTCTTTCATAGGCGACAGCATCGGCGACGACGTTGCGCGGGACATTGAAGAGGGCGGCAACTCGCTTCTCGCTGCCTTCAGCGATAACCGCATCCGCAAGCGCACTTGTTGGCACGCCCGTCTCAGTTGCAATAGGCTGACCGAAGGCGCGCTTCGGGTCGATGACGATTGTCCCCTTGCCACGGAAGGGCCTCCAGCGAGCGACTGCATCGTCATCAAGGTCGAGATCCTTGAAGGTCTGTTGTATGACGTCACGGAACACGTACTGGCGGGTCTTGAGGTCGATGAGACGGGCGCGTTCGGCCTCTGGGATATCGGGCAGCGTCTCGGAGAGACTTGCAATCGCCTCATCGACGAAGCTCAGAAAGATTGTCCGCCCGTCGGTGTGAAAGCGGCGAGTAGAAAACGGACGGTTGTCACCGACGAGTGCGCTCGCATGACCAAGGCAGCAGCGGATCGTGTGAATGCCAAGGCCTTTGTCGATAAAGGCGGACACGAAGCGGAGCTCGATCAGGTCGCGAAACCCCAGCTCGATGTGGCGCTCATGCGCCGGCAGTTGCGGCTGCCACAGCGGCTGCATGATGCGCCTCGAGCCATCGCGGGCTTGGTAGGGGTAACCAGCCAGCCATCGCCGGATATTGCGTTGGGGGATTCGCGTGAGCCTTGCGGCATCGGCAATCGTATAGAGGCCAATGCCGATCGGCTGACCATCAGGTGAGAAGCGCTGTGGCATAGTTCTAGT
>JANOJW010000259.1:0-7054 GCA_031418955.1 Hyphomicrobiales bacterium
CCGAGAGTCTGCCGGCCCTGGTTTTGAATGCCGATTTCAGGCCGCTGAGCTACTATCCGCTGTCTCTGTGGAGCTGGCAGGAAACGGTCAAGGCCGTGTTCCTCGAGCGGGTCAACATCGTCTCCGAGTACGACCGCAAGGTGCGCTCGGCGAGCTTCGAGATGCGGCTGCCGAGCGTGGTGTCGCTCAAGACCTACGTGCGCCCCGCGCTCTATCCAGCCTTCACCCGCTTCAACGTGTTCCTGCGCGACAAGTTTCAATGCCAGTACTGCGGCGACCGGCACGACCTGACGTTTGATCATCTCATTCCGCGCTCGCGCGGCGGCCAGACGCGATGGGACAACGTGGTCGCCGCCTGCTCGCCATGCAATCTGCGCAAGGGCGGACTGATGCCCGAGAAGGCCGGCATGCGGCCCTACCAGTGGCCCTACAGGCCCACCGTGTTCGAATTGCACCGCAACGGCCGCTTGTTTCCGCCGAACTACCTGCACGACAGTTGGATGGACTACCTTTACTGGGACACCGAGCTCGACCCGTAAGGCGTTGCGCCCAGTGGCGCGCGCCGTTATCAGGGTGCCAGTCCCCTCTCCCCATGCCCTGCACTTGCATGGGGGAGGGTTAGGGTGAGGGGCGGAAGCCTACTCCGACGGAGCCTGTGGTCGCCCCTCACCCCAACCCTCTCCCCGCAGATGCCTGAGCGCGTGGCCGGCATCGCGCCTTTGAGGCGGGGAGAGGGAGAGTGTCATGGAAATCGACGAGAAGACGGTGCGGCGCGTGGCGCGTCTCGCCCGCATCAAGGTCACGCCTGATGAGGCCAAGGGGCTCGTCGGTGAGCTGTCCGGCATCCTCGATTGGGTCAAGCAACTCGACGAGGTCGACACGGCGAACGTCGAGCCGATGACGCGCGTCGTCGAGATGAAACTCAAGATGCGCCGCGACGAGGTCACCGACGGCGAGATCGCCGACGCCGTGACGCAGAACGCTCCGGAAAAGACCGACCACTTCTTCGTCGTCCCGAAGGTGGTGGAGTGATGACCGACCTCACTGCACTGACCCTGGCCCAGGCCCGCGACGGGCTGCGTGCGAAAAGGTTCTCCGCGACCGAGCTGACGAGTGCGTTTCTCGTCGCAATCGAGCGGGCCAACGCTCATCTCAACGCCTACGTGCTGCCCACGCCCGAGCATGCGTTGGCCCAGGCGATGGCAAGCGACGCGCGGCTGGTGAAGGGCGACGGGCGCCCCCTCGAAGGGCTGCCGCTCGGCAACAAGGATTTGTTCTGCACCAAGGGCATTCGCACCACCGCCTGCTCGAACATCCTCGACGGTTTCACGCCGACCTATGAATCGACCGTGGGTGCGAACCTGTGGAACGCCGGCGCGGTGATGCTGGGAAAACTCAACTGCGACGAGTTCGCCATGGGGTCTTCCAATGAGACGAGTTGCTTTGGTCCCGTGGTGAACCCGTGGCGGCGCAAGCGCGGCGGCAAGCCCGACAACGCCAAGCTCGTCCCCGGCGGCTCGTCGGGCGGGTCGTCGGCGGCCGTTGCCGCGAACTTGTGCCTCGCGGCCACTGCCACCGACACTGGCGGCTCGATCCGCCAGCCCGCCGCCATCACCGGCACCGTCGGCATCAAGCCGACCTACGGCCGCTGCTCGCGCTGGGGCATCGTGGCGTTCGCCTCCTCGCTCGACCAGGCCGGGCCGATCGCGCGCACGGTGCGCGACTCAGCAATCATGCTGCGCCACATGGCGAGCCACGACCCGAAGGACACGACGAGCGTCGACGCGCCCGTGCCCGACTACGAGGCGTTGCTCACCAAAGGCGTGAAGGGCCTGCGCGTCGGCATCCCGAAGGAATACCGCATCGACGGGATGTCGAAGGAGGCCGACCACCTCTGGCAGCAGGGCATCGCCTGGCTCAAAGCCGCCGGCGCCACCGTGCACGACATTTCCCTGCCGCACACCAAATACGCGCTGCCCGCCTACTACATCGTTGCGCCGGCCGAGTGTTCCTCCAACCTCGCGCGCTACGACGGCGTGCGCTACGGGTTGCGGGTGCCGGGGAAAGACCTGATCGAGCAATACGAGAACACACGTGCGGCAGGTTTCGGAAAGGAAGTCCGCCGCCGCGTGCTGATCGGCACCTACGTGCTGTCGGCCGGTTACTACGACGCCTATTACCTGAAGGCGCAGAAGGTGCGCACGCTCATCAAGCGCGATTTCGATCTGGCCTGGGACAAGGTCGACGTGGTGCTGACACCAACGACGCCGAGCCCGGCCTTCGCGCAGGGCGAAAAGTCAGGCGACCCGATCGCCATGTACCTCGAGGATATCTTCACGGTGACGGTGAACATGGCGGGCTTGCCGGGCATCTCGGTGCCGGCTGGTCTCTCCAACGAGGGCACGCCGATGGGGCTGCAGCTGATCGGAAGGCCGTTCGACGAGGCAACGCTATTCCGCGCGGGCCAAGTCATCGAAGACGCAGCGGGCCGCTTCCCGGTGACGGACAAGTGGTGGGCGTAACGCACGCGCGTCCCACGCACCGCGCGCCGCGACCGAAGCACATCACGCCTCACCGCACCTCGACCGTGATCGCCGTATGCGTGATCTGCTCGGGCTTCACACGCACCTCGACTGGCTCGGGCCGCGACTGCTGGCGCCGCCGTCCCCGGCCCTTGGCATCGGGCTGGGCGGCGACGGGGGCTGCCTGTGGCGCGGGCTTGCTCGCCTCCAGTGCCTGCGCCAGGAACGACGAGTAGTTGCCGAGATCCGTGAAGCGCTGGCGCTCGAAGTCGTGCTTGATGCCGTCGACCGTGGTGCTGGCCGCCGAGCAGATGGCGACGATCGTCTCGCGGCCCTTCTCGCGCAGGCGGAAGAGATACGGCGCGCCGTCGGCCGGCAGGCGGATCTCGCTGCCGGCGTTGAGCAGGTTGTTGGGCTCGAAATCGCTCGGGAAGATCACGGTGCCGCGGCCGCGCTGGTCGATGCTGACGACAGTGAGATGGCAGTCGGCCTTGGCCCGCACCTGCAGGCTCAGCGCGTCGCCCGCCTTATAGATCACCTTATCGGAGACGAGCACGACGCCCGGCCCCGGATCGTCGCTGTCGATGGTAGGCAGCAGTTTGGCCTGCGGCTCGGCCGGCGGGAGCGGTGCTGCGAGTGCCGCCGAGAGCGCGCGGAACTCGCGCTCGAATTCGCCGCGGCCGACGAGACCCAGCATCAGGCGGCGTCCGAGCGCACCGACCGGAGTCGTCTGGGACGCGAGCCGCTCAGCGATCGAGACGGTATCGGTGCCGAGCTCGGCGGCAGCGCGCTCGGCCGACAGCGGGCGCCCGTACTGCCGAACCAGCGCCACCAGTGGCGCCACGCCATCCAGCCTGAATGACGCGTCGACACCGACGCCGGTGAGGCTCTCGCGCACGACCTCTCGGTCACGCGCGGCAACACGGCCGATTTCGGTCGTCGCGGCCGCGTCTGCACGCGCTGTCGGCCCCTGGGTGTGGCAGCCCATGCAGTCGATGCCGGCCCTGACGCCAGCGCGCGCGGCGATGCTGCGCTTGGCAACGTCGGCCGGCACCTGGTCGACGCGATCGCCGCGCTCGTTGGTCACGAAGAACCCCGGCAGCCCGTTCGGCAGCAGGAACATCGACAGCGTCGCGTCGTAGCCGAGCGGCGCCGCTGCTGGATTGGCCGCGGTCTCGGTCAGGTCGCGGCGGCCGTCCTTGGGTGCGGCCTCGTACGCCGTCCACAGCGAGCGGTTGCGGGTGCCATAGTGCTCGACGACCCGCCCCGCCCGCGAGAAATCCGATGTCTTGATCAGCTCGCGCGGAATGTTCACGCGCCGGTTCTCCGAATCGACCTGGAGGATGCGTGCAATCTCGCCCGAGAGCGTGGGCAGGCCCAATAGGTCGTAGTAGAGGGGCGCCTTCATCACCGTGTCGGCGAGCCAGTCGCCGCGCACGACCGGCTGGTCGGTGCCGAACGGCGCGGTGGCGGACTTCGCCAGCAGCAGCAGATGCCCGGGTCCGTCGAGACCGGATTTCAGGATGCGCTCCCAGTGCGCAGGCAACCAACCGATGTCGTCGAGGTTGAGCCGCAGCAGCGTGCGCGCCTCGTCGACTGGCTCGACCCGAACGGGGCCCGGTTTCCAGCTCAGGCTGTTGAACAAGCGCACCACCGCCTGCCGATAGGCGTACATCGCCTCGGGCGTGGCGCAGTCGTTGTAGAGATGCGCGAGCGAGACGTAGCGATAGCGGGCGGCGGCCGGACCGGCGGCCTCGGCGTTGCGACGCAGTGTGTCGGCGATCGATTCTCGTGTCACGAAGCGGCGGTCGCGGCATTGCGGGATCGGCTGCAGGCGGCTGATCCAGGTGCGCAGAACCTGGATCTCGTCAGCGGACGGAGCGCTGGCCGATGTCTGTTCCTGCAGGGCGTCATAAGGCATCAGGCGGCGCAACACGTGCGTGTAGAGGCGCGAGGCGTCCGGGTTTCCGGGCCACACGAGCGCTGGATCACGCGCGACCTCGTCGAGCCGCAGGATGTTGCCGAAGCCGGCGGCGGGGCTCGCCCGGTTCAGGCGACCGCCTTGGTGGCAGCGGGCGCAATGCGTCTCGAGGATGCCAAAGGCTTGGGCTGCAATGGGATCGGCCGGCGGCAACACCGGGCGCTGCTCCGGCACGCCCTCTGGGACGAGTGCGGCGGGCTGCGGCACGGGAAAGGGTTGAGTGGCCGGAAGCGCTGGCTCGAGGACCGGCGCTGCGGGTTGCGGGGTGGCTTCCGGTGCCGGTTGCGGCGGCTGCGGGGCGGCGCCCTCGGCCGGACGCACCTCAGACGCCTGCGCGGCGACGGGAACCGCAGCGATCCAGACCATGGCCAGTCCACACAGCACGCAGGCGACAACGCAACGCAATCCGTTCATGGGCTCCAACCTGCAGCTTGGCGGCTCACTTGAAACAGAGCGCCACCGCTGCGGCAAGAGGCACCCGGGCAACAGACCGGACATAGGAGTGGCCATTGCGTTAGAGCTGCATCGCGGGCGACAATGGCTGCCTCGACTCGGAAAACGCCTGGAGCTGCCACCCACATGCTGCCCATCGCCGGATACGCCGACCGCCTCTCCGTCCGCCCCGGCGAGACGATCGCCTTCAAGGTGTCGAGCCAGATCGAGACGCCCTTTGCGGCGCGCCTCGTCCGCGTGATTTGCGGCGACGCCAATCCGTCCGGCCCTGGCATCGTCGAGGAGCAGGTGGCGTCATCGTTCGAGGGCTCGCACCCCTCGCGCGTGCAGCCAGTTCACCAGGGCTCCTATGGCCTTATCGAGAAGGTCGCCGATCTTTCCGCCGCCCCGGGCCTCACCTTCGTCGCCACGATCTGGCCGACGCTGCCCGGCAACGGCCGCCGCCAGGGCATCCTCGCAGCCTTTGATCCAGCGACCCGCGTCGGTTTCGCGCTGGCGCTCGCCGAAGACGGAAGCGTCGAGGCCCATCTGGGCTCGACGCGCGTCAAGACCCGCATGCCGCTCGAGGTGCGCCGCTGGCATCGGGTGTGGGCGGTATGGGACGGCGCCAGCGCGACGTTGCGCGTCGGCCAGGTGGCGCTGCGCACGGGCGTGGCCGTCGGATCGCCGGTCGAGGTGTCGGAGCGCGTCGCGCCCGGCGAGGCGAAATTACCGCCCGCCACCATGCCCTGGCACATCGGCGCGCTCGGCGGCGCCCCGGCGCGTGGGCATTTCAACGGCAAGATCGAGGCGCCGGCGATCATCGCGCGCGCCGCATCGATCGCCGACGTCGAGCACGTCTCGGGTGGCGAGGCGCTCCCTGGCCTCGTCGCGCGCTGGGATTTCGGCCGTGAGTTCGACGCGACGCGCATCACCGATGCCGGCAGCGGCGGCCATCACGGTCGCCTCGTCAATCTGCCGGCGCGCGCGATGACGGGGGCACTGTGGACCAGCCGCGAGATGTGCTTTCGCCACGCGCCGAAGGAGTACGCGGCGATCCATTTCCACGAGGATGATCTCTACGACTGCGGCTGGGCGACGAGCTTCACGTGGTCACCGCCCGCAGGCACGCGCTCGGGCGTCTACGCTGTGCGGCTGTCGGGCGGGGGGCACGAGGAGAACGTGCCGTTCTTCGTGCTGCCGCCGAAGGGGAAGCGCACTGCCGATCTCTGCGTGCTGATGTCGACCTATACTTACACCGTCTATCACAATCACGCGCGCCCCGAGGCGCGAACGGGCAAGTGGCGCGATCAGTGGAACAGCCAGGCGACGGAGTGGCCCGGCGCCTATGCCTCGAACGCCTATGATCATCCCGAGTACGGCCACTCGACATACAACTTCCACACCGACGGCAGCGGCATCTGCCATGCGACTTGGCTGCGCCCGATGCTGACGATGCGCTCGGGTTACATCACCTACCCCGACGAGACCATCCGCGGCTCGGGGCTGCGGCATTTTCCAGCCGACACCCATCTCATCGCCTGGCTCGAGGCGAAGGGCTACGCCTACGACGTGATCACCGACGAGGATCTCGACCGTGAGGGCGTCGATCTGCTGAAGCCCTATCGCGTGGTCACGACCGGCTCGCATCCCGAGTACCACACCGGGGCCATGCTCGACGCGCTCGAGGCCTATCGCGACGGTGGTGGCCGCCTCATGTACCTCGGCGGCAACGGCTTCTACTGGAAGGTGGCGCGGCACAAGGAGCTACCCGCCGCAATCGAGATCCGCCGCGGCGAAGGCGGCATTCGCGCCTGGGCGGCGGAGGCGGGCGAATACTACAACGCCTTCGACGGCGAGTACGGGGGCCTGTGGCGCCGCAACGGCCGCCCGCCACAGCGGCTCTGCGGCGTCGGGTTCACCGCACAGGGCAATTTCGTCGGCTCGCATTATCGCGTGAAGCCCGACGCCCGCACCTCACGTGCGGGTTGGATCCTGGAGGGCGTTGCGGACGAGACGATCGGCGGCTTCGGCCTCTCGGGCCACGGCGCGGCAGGCTTCGAGCTCGACCGCGTCGACGTGAAGCTCGGCTCACCGGCGCACGCGCTGGTGCTTGCGG
>JANOJW010000260.1:0-3206 GCA_031418955.1 Hyphomicrobiales bacterium
ACCTCCGAGACAGGCTCTAAGGAAACACGGAGCAAAAATCACGACTTCCGTTTTCCCGGCCGCTCTGCGCGTCAGCGCATGATGCCGACAGTGGCGTTGCCGGGGTCCTTGTGCATGCGCGTGTGGTCATAGAGGTTGCAGATCGGCTGTTTGGTGCGGTCGTCCTTGGCGTGCTCGAACATGCGGCAGCGCAGGTCCTCGACGCACAGGGCCGCGCAGGCACCGAACTCGCGGATCACCGGCGGCGGTTTATTGTAGCCGTCGCCTTCGACCCAGCGGCGGTTGTGCTGCACAAAGGTGCGCGGCGGGGGCGGCGGCTGTCGCAGCACGAGTTCGCGTTCGCGGCGCTGCTCCTCCTCGGACCTGCGGCGGGCGTCATCCTCGCGGCGACGGGCGTCTCCGGTGGCGCGCTGGCGATCGTCCTCCTCCCGCGCGATGCCGCGCTGTGCTTCGGCGCGCAGATCATTGGCCATTCCCGCGAGCGTGTCGACCTGGGCGAGATAGTCCTGCGTCGTCTGACGCTGGATGTCGCCCTGCGCGACTGAGCGGAGGCGGTCGATGGCACTGCGGGCGTCACGCACGAGCGGCGCGGCCTCGTCCATCATGCGCTGGACCTGCGGCCACTGACGCTGGTGTCCAGCCGATCGCGCGACGTCGATGGTGGCGCGCAACCGGGAGATCACATCGAGGGCGACCTGATGCTGACGGGTCCATTGCGCGGCCGTGTTCGTGGGGGGCTGAGGCAGCAGAGCGGGCGGCTGCGACTTGCCGGGCGGGCTGGGCGGCGCGACCTCCACATTCGCCTGACGGGTACCGAGCCAGAACACGCCGCCAGCAAGTAGCAAGCCGACGGCAGCGGCTGCCGCGATCAACGGCGTGCGGGTGCGGGCGGGCGCCGACTCCTCCTGTAGTCGCATGGCCTGCGGCTCGGAGCGGAGCGGACCCCCACCACCGCTCCAGCGGTCGAACTCGGTGACCGAGCTGACCTTAAGGCGCGTGGGATCGTCGTTCGGAATGGGTTTCGGCGGCGCCGTCGTGGTTGGAGCCCCGCGTCCGAGTGCCTCGTCGAGGAACACCACGATGGTCTGCGGCCGCTCGACATGGCGAATGCGCAGCGCCCGGTCGATTGCCGAGAGAAAGCCCGGTCGGTAGTCACCCTTTGCCGCGCGCACCGCCGGCACAAGGGCGTCGTCGCCCGAGGCGATGCGGTCCATGGCGTCCATCGGCGCCTCGCCGGTAACCGCCCGGTAGAGCGTGGCGCCCAGCGCATAGACGTCGCTCCAGGCGCCGCGGTTGCGCTTGTCGGTGGCGCGCTGCTCGAACGGGGAGTAGTGCGCCTTGACGATGGCGTAGGACGACGAGTGGACGGTGCGGCTGTAGGCAGTCGAGCGGTCGGCAAGCTCATAGCGCGCGGCGCCGAAGTCGAGCAGCACGGCGTGGCCGTCGGGCCGGATGATGATGTTGTCGGGCGCGATATCGCGATGGACGAGCTTCTCGGCATGGATGACGCCGAGCGCGCCGGCGATGTCCGAGGTGATCAAGTCGAGCTCGGCCTGCGTGGGCGGCCGCCCGAGCCGGTCGAGCCATTTCCCGAACGCGTGCCCCTCGACGTAGTCGAGCACCATGTAGGCGGTGCTGTGGGCCTCGAAGTAGCGCAGCACCTTGACGATGCCCGAGTGGCTGAACGCGGCGAGCATGCGCGCCTCGTCGATAAACTTCTCGAGCCCCCACCGGAATACCTGCCCCTGGTTCGCGGTCAGCGGCTGCACGCTCATGGTGCTGTCGCGGCTGCCGATCTCGATGGGGAAGTATTCCTTGACCGCGAGCAGCCGGCCCAATCGCTGGTCGCGCGCCTTGTAGGTGATGCCGAAGCCGCCGGCACCCAGCTCACCCTCGATGACGATGTCGTCGCCGAGAACGGTCCCGGCCGGCAGCCGCTTGCGGTCGTCACCGGTCCTGATCGACGGTTGATCCATATCCTCGCAGCCATTGCGCCGGCACGCCGGACCGGGAGATCCAGGCTAACTGCCGCCGACTGTAGCTACGAACAGGGGTGCCGCCAACCGGACCAAGGTCCGAAGGCGTCGGCGTGTGCCGACGCCCTGGCCTGACCGCCTCACGCCGCCTTTTTCTTCATCAGGCCGCGGTTGATCAGGGTCTCGGCGATCTGTACGGCGTTGAGGGCCGCGCCCTTCAGCAGGTTGTCCGAGACGACCCACATCGCGAGACCGTTCTCCACCGTCGCGTCCTCGCGGATGCGGGAGACGTAGGTGGCGAATTCGCCCGCCGCCTCGATCGGCGTGACGTAGCCGCCGGACTCACGCTTGTCGACCACCACGATGCCCGGCGCCTCACGCAGCAGCGCGCGGCACTCGTCCGCCGTCATCGGGCTCTCGAGCTCGATATTGATCGCCTCGGAGTGGCCGACGAACACCGGCACGCGCACGCAGGTGGCCGTCACCTTGATTTTCGGGTCGAGGATCTTCTTGGTCTCGGCCAGCATCTTCCATTCCTCTTTGGTGTAGCCGTCCTCCATGAAGACGTCGATCTGAGGAATGACGTTGAAGGCGATCTCCTTCGGGAAGATCTTGGACGCGATCTCCCGGCCCGGCACGTACTTGCCCTTGGTCTGGTGCCACAGCTCGTCCATGGCCTCCTTGCCGGCGCCCGACACCGACTGGTAGGTCGAGACGACGACGCGCTTGATCCTGGCCACGTCGTGGATGGGCTTCAGCGCTACCACCATCTGCGCGGTCGAGCAGTTCGGGTTGGCGATGATGTTCTTACGGTTGTTCTTCGCCATGTACGGCTCGAGCACGTGCGCGTTCACCTCCGGCACGATCAGCGGCACATCCTGGTCGTAGCGCCAGGCCGACGAGTTATCGATGACGATGCAGCCCTTGGCGCCGATCGCCGGGCTGTACTCCTTCGAGGGCCCCGAGCCCGCGCTCATCAGGCAGAAATCGACCTTCGAGAAGTCGAAGGTCGCGAGGTCCTGACATTTGAGCGTTTTCTCGCCATAGGAGACTTCGACGCCGACCGAGCGGCGCGACGCGAGCGCGTGGATCTCGTCGACGGGGAAGCCCCGCTCGGAGAGCACGTTCATCATCTCCCGGCCGACGTTACCCGTCGCGCCGACAACAGCGACCCTGTAGCCCATGGCTGTCCTCTGTGAGGTCTTCTGGCGGTGAAGGCAAGGAGCGACC
>JANOJW010000261.1:0-2792 GCA_031418955.1 Hyphomicrobiales bacterium
GGCTCCTGCGTTGAGGAGCCCTCTCAAGAATCCACGATTCGCACCTTTGCAAGCACGATCACCTCAGGTCATATGCGATTCCCCTGCCCAGTAGCCCGGGAGCGTTGCGCGGCAATCATTCAATCATTGAGATCGGCTCAATCGTTTTGGCCGGATCAGTGATCGGTCAATGCAGCTCGAAGTTCTCCTGCCCGATTGGGCGATGCTCCATCGCCGATGTCGACGACAACGCGAAGGATCTTGCCCGTAAAGCGGAACGGCGCCCGGTAGTCTTCGGTGACAGGAAGCCCGCTGTCATATCCGCAGCACAGGCCTTCGCCAGACGTTTCGATCACTGCCGGGATCATCTTTGGCAACTCGCCTTCGCCGACCAGGCGATTGCCGAAGTAGAGCCGGCCGACGCCCTTGTGTTCGCCCGTCCGCGTGAATACGAAGCGCAGGGTTGCGTTGCCGGGCGTGATCTTTTCAGTCGACGTGATGCGATACTCCATCATGCCGAGATAGTTGTGCACATAGACGAAGCGGCCATCCTTCACATAAAGCGAGTAGCCCGCGAACCAGCTGCCGTGCGCGAGCAACACACCTTCTGTCCCAGCGACTGGGATCTCGACCTCAGCCGTGATTGTGTGCGACTTGTTCTTGAGATTGACGGCGGTGTACTCGAACTGCGGCGCACCGCCCGGATAGTAGATGTAGCGCGTGCCCTGCGTCGCCGTGCTGGGCTTTCTCTCGCCCATTCGCGCCACCATGCGAGAATCGAGCGGCAGCACATTGTACTTTCCAGCCTCCACCCACCATTGCTCGATCAGTTGCTTCAGTTTTTCGGGATGCTTGTCGGCGAGGTCCTCGCATTCGGAAAAATCCTCGGCCACATGGTAGAGTTCCCATTTCTGGGTGGCGAGCATCTCGTCGGTCATCATGGCACCCTGCGGCTGTTCGACGACGGCCTTCCAGCCGTCGGCCCAGAGTGCGCGCGAGCCGATCATCTCGTAGTACTGCACCGCCTTGGCGGTCGGAGCCACGGCTTTGTTGAAGGTATGCGCGAAGCTCACGCCTTCCAGCGGCGTTTGCTTGAATCCATTCAACTGGCTCGGCGCCTGCAGCCCGAGTGCTTCGAGCACGGTCGGCGTGATGTCGACGACGTGGCTGTATTGGCCGCGCACCTCGCCGCGCGCCGCGATTCCATTCGGCCAGGATACGATCAGTGGATCACTCATGCCGCCCTGGTGCAGATATCGCTTCCAACGTCGAAGCGGCGTGTTGCCGGCCCACGCCCAGCCCCAGGAGTAGTTGGCGTAAGACTTGACGCTGCCCCAGGCGTCGAGGTGTTTCAGGTTTTCCTCGACTGTCGGCTCGAGGTGGTTGGGATACTGCAGCTCGTTGAAGGAGCCGAACTCGCCGCCCTCGGAGCTGGCGCCGTTGTCGGAGGCGAGCATCACGAGCGTGTTGTCGAGTTCGCCGAGCTGACCCAGGAAATCCAACACGCGGCCGATGTGATGATCCGTCTGCTCCAGGAAGGCTGCATAGACCTCCATCTGCCTCGTGTAGAGGCGCTTGGCGTCACCCGACAGGCTGTCCCACCCTTTCACCCATTCGGGGCGCGGCGAGAGTCGGGTGCCTTTCGGAATGATGCCCATCTCGAGCTGTCGCGCGTAGATCTGCGCGCGCCAGCGATCCCACCCCATATCGAAGGCGCCGTGATAGCGCTCGATCCACTCTGGCTCCACATGGTGCGGGGCATGCCCGGCACCGAGGCAGTAGTACATGAAGAACGGCTTCTCGGGCGCCACCGTCCGCAAGTCCGTGATGTATTCGATGGCGCGGTCGGCGAGATCCGCGTTGAGATGGTAGCCCTCCTCGGGCCGGCGCGGCGGATCGATGTAGTGGTTGTCGTGTACGAGCGTCGGCACCCACTGATTGGTCTTGCCTCCAAGGAAACCGTAGTAGCGCTCGAAGCCGCGCGACAGGGGCCAGCGCGCCTTCGAGGCGCCCGACGCATACTCGCCAGCCAGCGTGAGATGCCACTTGCCGACGGCGAAGGTGGCGTAACCTTGCGCCAGCAGCATTTCCGAAAGAAAACCGTTCTCGCGCGGCACCATGCCGTTGTAGCCGGGATAGCCGGTCGACATCTCCTGGATGATGCCGACGCCGTTGGAGTGATGATTACGGCCTGTGAGCAGGCAGGCGCGCGTCGGCGAGCAGATGGCGGTGGTGTGGTAGTCGCGATAGCGCAGCCCATTGGCGGCGAGGCGATCGAAAGTCGGCGTTCGGATCGTGGACCCGAAGCAGCCGAGTTGCGCGAAGCCGACGTCGTCGAGCAGAAAGATCAGAACGTTCGGTGCACCCGTGCGAGGTCTCGGCGCCACCGGCCAAGCTGGCTGCGATGAACTCGCAGTTCGACCGATCGAGCCCGCAAAGGGAGCCCCTTCGGGATAGGTCTTGAACGCGGTCATGCTTTACCCATCAGGTTATGCGGACTTTGCGCGCCACCGAATGCGTCAGAGTAGAAGGATTGTACGCAATGGCAAGAACCCGACACCACCCGAGCGCCAACCAGACAGGGGAGGTCTCTCCCCCGGGGTCGTTGCTTATCAATCACGGTATTCAGGATGACGGGCGGTAGCGAGTCTGAGGGCCAGTCGCGGGCCGGCGCCAAGAACGGCAGCGATCGAGGGCAGAGGAGGAGAAGCGCTGGGACCGGAGTTCGTCCATCGTGACCCTGAGCCGACCAATATATTGTCGGATGAATGTCGAGCCGCCGCTTCCGGTCTAGCAGGAAGCGGAGGGTGCGT
>JANOJW010000262.1:0-11845 GCA_031418955.1 Hyphomicrobiales bacterium
AACACGCGCCTCGGCGAAACGGTCGCCACGTCACCCGAGCACGTGCTGATCGTCATCGGCGACGTCTCGGCACTGCGTGTGCGCGCGGAGGTCGAGGAGCGCGACGTGTCGAAGGTGCGGGTCGGGCAGTTTGTCGTGCTGCGCTCGGACGCATTTCCAGGCCGCGAATTTACCGGCACGGTCGCGAGCCGTGCGCAGGCACTCGGCCCCGCGAAGCTCGCGCAGAAAGGGCCGCGACGTCCGACCGACGTCGACACGCTCGAAGTGATGATCGACGTCGATGCAGGGACTCCCTTGCTCCCCGGCATGCGCACGGATGTGTTCTTCCGTGCGGACGCCGCGGCTGCTGTCACGACCGAGCCTGTGAAAAAGTAGGCGGCGCGATCGCGCTGTTTGGCGTCCTACTTGTCCAACCAGACGTGCTCGAAGCGCGTGTTGTTGTAGATCGAGTTCTCCTGCGCGACGTAGCCCTTAAGATGGGGATGCCAGCACGTGGCGGCCTTGCCATGGAAGATGATGGGTCGCGCCACGTCCTCGACCAGTTTACGTTCGATCTGCCAGACGATCTGCTTTCGCTTGGCCGGATCGATCTCCTGCGACTGCTTCTGCAGCAGATCGTCGATCTCCGGGTTCTTGTACTGGGAGAAATTGGCGTCAGACCGGCTGTCGAAACCCATTTTCAAGACGCCGTCCGGTTCGTCGATGCCGGCACCCGAGAGATTGAGCGCAACGGCGTATTGCTTGCCGAACAGTCGATTGTACCAAAGCGTCGACTCGATGATCTCCAGCTCGGCCTCGAAGTAGATCTTGTTGAGCTGATCCACGAGGATGACCGCCGGATCCTTGAACGTATTGAAGTCGCGAGTCGATACTTTCACCTTCAGTCGGTTGCTCGGGCCATAGCCGAGCTTCTCCATGATCTTGATAGCCTCAGCGCGCTGCACTGCGGGATCGCCGTAGCTCGGCAATTTTCTCAGTTCCTCGATGGGCAAGCCCCAGTTGCCCTCGGGCGGCGCCATCATCGCACCCGCGAGGCTGGCTTTGCCGTGCGTTAGGATGTCGATGAACGACTGCCGATCGAGCCCCAGCATCATCGCGCGTCGGAGTTCTGCATTGTCGAACGGCGGCTTCTCGCGGTTCACCAGCAGATGCGTCGACACATTCGTCGGCAGCAATCCACACGTCACCTTGGGCGCCTTCTCGGTGATATCCTTCATGAGCGGCACCGTCACATCGGCGATGCGGGTCATGTCGAACTCACCGGAAGTGAATGCCAGCATGCGCGTCGAGCGGTTCGGCACGATGCGGGTCTCGATGGCGTCGAGATACGGAAACCCCTGCTTCCAATAATCTGGATTCTTGACGAGCCTGATCGACTCGTTGCTCTTGAACTCGACGAACTTGAAGGGGCCGGTGCCGATCGGCTTGGTGCGCATGTCCCGTCCTGCAACGTGGCATGGGTACATGGCCGTGTATCCGGCGGCGAGCATGGACAGGAATGAGATCTGCGGCTGTTTCAGCACGACCGTCGCCTCGTGGTCGCCGTTGGTCGTGACCTCGACGACGTTCTCGTACCAGATGCCGCGCGGATTGCGACGCAGGTAGTCCTTCTCCATCCCGTTGAGCCGGTGCAGCGTGCACTGCACGTCATGCGACGTGAACGGCTTGCCGTCGTGCCATTTCACGCCTTCGCGGAGCTTGAAGGTCAGCTTGGTTCGAGACGCGTCCCATGACCAGCTGGTGGCGAGCTCGGGGACGATCGTTGCAGGATCGTTGCGAGCCTTGGTCGGGTCGAAGAACACGAGGTTGTTGTAGATCGGCGCAAAGTTGAACACCGCCGCGATCGTGGTTTCCTCGTGCAACGAGGCGCTCGGTGGATTCGAGTCGTTGTAGAGCCGGAGCGTGCCGCCGGACTTCTGGGCATCGGCGGGCGTGGGCACGAATATGAGGCCGAGGGCCACTGCGGACGACGCCGCCACCAAACGCGACATGAGCTTCCTCCCGTTGCTGGCCCTCTTCGGGGCTCTCATGGAGGCGGTTCCGCATGTGCGGCCGGACCCGCCTGCGACGGAGTGTAGCGGATCTGAGGCCGTTGGCCAGCCGGATCGCGCTGGTGACGCCAAGTGCGGCACAACAGATTGCGACGGCGTGAGATCAGAATTGTGCGAGCGCGGGAACTGGAAAGCTCCAGACAGTATGTGGCTCGACGAGCGCCAACTCGATTGCGCAGCGCTTGAGGCGCAAGGATTGCGGCTTGGTCAATGTCTCGGAGCGACCTTCGTGCAAGCCTTCGATGAAGGCGATGTCGTCCTCGCCCGCAAGATCGAGCCGGCGGGCATGGGTTTCGCGCACCAGACGCACCAGCGTGTAGCCCGAGACTTGGCGATAGCGGATCGCGTTGTTGCGGATCTCGACGAGCTTCTCGGCCTGGCGCGTGGACAGTTTCTCCGACCGCTCAACCATCGTGTCGAGGAAATCGAGTTCCCAGTCGGTCCAGTCTACGGCGGGCAGCGCCAACAGGAATTTTGCCAACGTCTGGGCGCGGTCCGGGCTTTTCGCCAAGCCGTCGATCTCGCGATAGTCGGTCATCGATCGGCTCCCCGTCCCGCCCAGTGCTGTGGACAACCTGTTGGCTGATTGTGGGAAAACTGTAAGCGATTCGCGCCGCAGCCGGCGAGTGGCCCGACGCGGATTTCTGTGATGAAGCCCAGTAGCGCGGCGCTGCGCGGGATGCCAATCTGTGCAAAATCACATTCGCGGAGACACCCCATGAAGCTCGGCCTGAGCATCGGCTATTCGAAGGCGCACCTCGAGGTGCCGGTGGAGCTCGTGCAGCGCGCCGAAGCGCTCGGCTACGACTCGGTCTGGACGGCCGAGGCCTACGGTTCGGATGCGGTATCACCGCTCGCCTTCCTCGCGGCCAAGACCCAAACGATCAAGCTTGGCACCGCGATCATGCAGCTCGCCGGGCGCACGCCAGCCAACGCTGCGATGTGCGCACAGACGGTCGATGCGCTGGCGGGCGGCGGGCGGTTCATCGCCGGCATCGGCGTATCGGGGCCGCAGATCGTCGAGGGTTGGTATGGTGAGCCATGGGGGCGGCCCTACTACCGGATCAAAGACTATGTGACGATCATGCGGAAGATCTTCGAGCGCGAGGGGCCGGTTTCGCACGAAGGCCAGGAGATCAGCCTGCCCTATACGGGACCCGGCGCTATGGGCGTCGGCAAGCCCCTGAAGTCGATCCTTCACACCAACCCGAAGCTGCCGATTTATCTGGGCACCGGCAACGAGGCGACAGTGAAGCTCACCGCCGAGATTGCCGACGGCTGGCTGCCGCTCGGGCTCGCACCGGGCTCCATGCAGGAGTATCGCCCCTGGCTCGAGGAAGGCTTCAAGCGCACAGGTGGCAAACGCAGCTTCAAGAACTTCGAGATCCAGGCCTCGGTGCACGTCGAGGCCGGCGACGACGTCAAGGGTATGCTTGCGGCGCTGAAGCCCGAGGTCGCGCTCTACGTCGGCGGCATGGGTCACAAGGACAAGAACTTCCACAAGGACATCATGGTGCGCCGCGGCTTCAAGGACGCCGCCGACCGCATCCAGGAACTGTATCTCGCCAAGCGCAAAGACGAGGCTGCCGCCGCGGTTCCCGACGAGTGGGTCGACGGGAAGTCGCTGGTCGGCCCGCCGGCACGCATCAAGCAGCGCTTCCGCGCCTGGGAGGACATGCAGGACCAGGGCGTCACGTCCCTCACCGTGCGCTCGCGCTCGCTGCAATCGGTCGAGATCATGGCCGAGTCGGCCCGGCTCAACCGGCGAGCGTGAGACTCAACTTACCCCCGTGCCGCCTTCGCCGCCTCGATGGCGGTCCAGACGCGGGCGGGGGTGAGCGGCATCTCGAGGTGCGCGATACCGTAGGGCTCGAGCGCGTTGCAGACGGCGTTGACCGTCGCCACCAGCGAGCCGACCGTGCCGGCTTCGCCGACGCCCTTGGCGCCGAGCGGATTGACCTTGGTGGGGACCGGGCGCGTGCGCAAGTGCACCTGCGGGACATCCTCGGCGCGCGGCATCTGATAATCCATGAACGAGCCGGTCATGAGCTGGCCGGAGTCACCGTCATAGACGATCAACTCGCCGAGCGCCTGGCCGACGCCCATGGCGACGCCGCCCTGGATCTGGCCGAATGCCAGCGTCTCGTTCAGCACGGTGCCGATGTCCTCGACGATCGCATAGCGCACGATCCGCACGACGCCGGTCTCGGGATCGACTTCGACCTCGCACATGTGGCTGCCGTTCGGGAACGTCACGGCCGGCGGCAGGAATACGGCGGTTTCGGTGAGGCCGGCGGGGCTCTTGCGCTCGGCGAGGCGCGCGACGTCGGCGAGGCTCACCGAGCGGTTGGTGCCGCGCAGCGGGAACCGGCCGTCCTTGAAGTCGATGTCGTCGAGCTTGGCTTCCAGCAGTTCGGCGGCGAGTGTCTTGGCCGTAGCAATCACCTTCTGCGCCGCCTGCAGGGTTGCCGCGCCGCCAACGGCAATGGCGCCCGAGCCGCCGTTGCCGCGGCCGTCGACGAGATCGTCGGTATCGCCGGCCTCGTAACGAATGGCCTCGCGCGGGAGGCCCAGCTGCTTGGCGACGAGATCGGTGAGCGTCGTCTCGATGCCCTGGCCGGTCGACATGGAGCCGGCGTAGAGAGTCGCGGTGCCGTCGGTGTGCACGTCGATGCGTGTCGTGTCCGAGCGCACCTTGGTGAAGGGGCCGGCCGCCACCTCGATCGGGTTTGCCATGCCAAGCCCCAAGAGCATGCCGCGCCTGGTGGCATCGGCGCGGCGTGCCGCAAAGCCGGCGCGATCGGCAAGGTCGGCGACGCCGCGCATGGTGCCTTCGAACTCGCCGCAATCGTACGTGAATACGAAGCCCGTGTCGTAAGGCATGGCCGACGGCGGCACCAGATTGCGCAGGCGCAGCTCGAAGGGATCGATGCCGAGCTCGCGCGCGGCGATGTCGATCAGCCGCTCGAGCGCATAGGTGGCCTCTGGCCGACCGGCGCCGCGATAGGGCGCGTTGAGCCCGGTGTTGGTGTAGACGCCGGTCACCTCGGCCGCGATCTGCGGGATGCGATAGACGCCGGCGATGCCGCCGATGTTGCAGGCAAAGCTCAGGGCCAGCGCCTGGAACTTGCCGTCCTTGTCCAGGGCCAACTCGCCTTCGAACGAGATGTCGCGGCCGTGGTCGTCGGAAAGGAAGCTTTCGCGACGGTCTGAGATCCAGCGTACGGGTCGGTTCAAGCGCCGCGTTGCGACGAGCACCAGCAGGTCTTCCGGGTAGGCGCCGCTCTTCATGCCGAACGAGCCGCCGACGTCGCGTGCAATGACGCGCACCTTATCGGGGGCGACCTTCATGAGGCTGGCGATGGCGCTCTTGAGGATGTGCGGGCTCTGGTTTGAGGCATACAGCACGAGGCGGCCATCCGCATCGACCTCGCCGACGCAGCCGCGCGGCTCGAGCGTCATCGCCGCAACGCGCGAAACGTGGGACGACAGTCGCACGACGTGGGGTGCGGTTGCCGTCGTGGCGCGGGCCGCGGCCATGTCGCCTTTGCGCCAGACGAAGGCTGCATTGTCGGCCGCTTCGGGCCAGACTTTTGTCGATCCGGTGTTGCGAGCCGCAAAGTGATCCATGACAACAGGGAGGTCGTCGGTCTCGACCACGACGAGCTCGGCTGCGGCCTCGGCTGCTGCTTGCGTCTCGGCGACAACGAAGGCGACCGGCTCGCCGACCATGCGCACGCGATCGCGGGCCAGCACGGGGCGACGCGCCTGAAACGCCTTGCTGCCATCGCTGCGTGTCAGATTGGCGTTGGCTGGGAAGTCGCCGACGCCGTCGGCCGCGAGGTCCGCAGCGGTGAGGACTGCGAGCACACCTGGATGCGCGACGGCGGCCGTGGTGTCGACGCGCGTGAGCGTCGCGTGCGCGACCTGCGACCGGACCACGACGCCAAAGGCCATGCCGGGCAAAGCGAGATCGGCGACGTAGGCGCCCTGGCCCGTCACGAGGCGATCGTCTTCGATGCGCCCCTGGAACTCGCCCCAGCGTGTCGTCATGCTCAATTCCTCGACATGGTCGTGAGAGGCGCGGAGGTGACCATGGCTGGTGGGACAACGCAAGGCGGCGATCACGGTTCGGTGATGGTTCGACGGAGCGCGCATTGTCGTAGCGTTGTCTTGGCATCGATCGTTTCGAGAGGATCCTGATGCAAATGCGCACTGTCCTGGTCGTCGCCCTCGCCCTGTTGGCGTCCACACCTGCTGCTGCCGAGCTGGCACTTACGCCAGCGCAGACCGAAGGGCCATACTATCCGACATCGCGGTTGAAGCCCGCGGAGACCGACAACGATCTCACGCGCGTCGGGAGCGGCGCGGTTGCGAAGGGCGACGTGCTCGACATCACGGGCTCGGTCGTCGATCCCTCCGGCCGACCGATCGCCGGCGCACGCATCGAGATCTGGCAGACTGATCACCAGGGCATCTACCTGCACCCAGGAGACGCGAACACGGCGCGCCGCGACATGGCATTCCAGTTCTACGGCGAGACCCGGTCGGACGCCGCCGGCGCTTTCACGTTCCGCACGATCGTGCCGGCCCGCTATCCCGGTCGGGCCCGGCACATCCATGCCAAAGTCACGCCGCCGGAGGGTACGACGCTGACGACGCAGTTCTATTTCAAGGACGACGCCGATCTCGCCAGCGACGGGCTTGTCCGAAGGCTCGGTTCGGCGCTCGCCGATGTCACGCTGAGCCCGATGCGTACCGGCGCGACAGAGCCGCTCGAGGCGACCGTGCGGGTCGTCGTGCGGCGGGGACGCGGCGGCTGACCTGTTCTGTTGCTGTCGCCCGGATTGCAGTACTGTCGCGTTGCAGCATGCACCGACGATGGCCGTAGGATCGACGTGAAAACTTTCGCTGAACTCACCGAGCAGGACATCCTGGCGCTCGCCATCAGCCTCGAGGAGGAGCACGGGCGCATCTATGCCGACTACGCGGACGGCTTGAAGGACTCGTTTCCCTCCTCCGCCAAGGTGTTCATCGATATGGCGGAGGAGGAGAACGTCCACCGCCGCTGGCTGATCGATCTCTACCGCCAGAAGTTCGGTGAACACATCCCACTGGTCCGACGCCAAGACATCAAGGGTTTTGTGAAGCACGAACCATTGTGGATGGTGCGACCACTCGGCCTCGACAAGGTCCGCCGACAGGCCGAGGCGATCGAGTACGAGACGCGGCAGTTCTACGAACGCGCACTCGAGCGCACGTCCGACGCCAGCATCCGCAAGCTGATCGGCGATCTCGCTGCCGCCGAGCGCGAGCATATGTCGCTCGCGCAGAAGCTCGGCGAGGAGCATCTCTCGAGTGATGCGAAAGGCGCTGAAGAGGAGACGCGGCGGCGTATGTTCGTGCTGCAGGTCGTGCAGCCGGGCGTCCTCGGTCTCATGGACGGCTCAGTGTCGACGCTAGCTCCGCTCTTTGCCGCGGCCTTTGCCACGCACAATAACTGGACGACGTTCCTCGTCGGCATGGCCGCGTCCGTCGGCGCCGGCATCTCCATGGGATTTGCCGAGGCCATGTCCGACGACGGCGCACTGACCGGGCGCGGCCACCCCTGGTTGCGGGGCTTCATCACCGGGCTCATGACGATGCTCGGCGGCGTGGGACATACGCTCCCTTACCTCGTACCGGCCGCGTGGAGCTGGTCGATCGGAGGGCTTACGCTTTCAGCGTTTTGGATCGCTACTCTTATCGCCGCGCTGGTCGTTTTCATCGAACTTTGGGCCATCGCCTGGATCCGCGCCAAGTACATGGATACCCGCTTTACCCAGGCCGCATTCGAGGTTGTCGTTGGCGGCGCCATCGTGTTCGCGGCCGGTGTCCTGATCGGCGGAGCCTAGGCCCACAATCAAAGGTTATACCTGACGCTCGTGCAATCTGTGGTTTCGTGACCGCAATTCGCCGGCGTGCAGACTGGCCTCCTGCTTTGGACGATCGATCCGGCAGTAGGTGCGACTTGGCTGCCAAAACGACTGCTCGTGACAAACTCGACAAGCGTCCGGCCCAGGCCGCGCTCGCGCGGAGATTGCGCGAGTTGCGTGTCGTCAACGGGTTCAAGACGGCCCGCAGCTTTGCCGAACACGTCGGCATCGACGAGAACCGGTACACCCGCTACGAACGGGCGGAGGTCGAGCCGGACATCACGCTGATCCGCTTGTTTGCGGCTGCCCTGAAAACCTCGCCAAGCGATCTGCTTGGAACGCGGACGACCGATGGCTTTGCCGAGGAGGCGGCTTCGGGCCTTGGCCCGACGGCGTCGATTGCCTCCGGTCTGCGCGTCACGGCGGCCCAAACGCTCGCATGGTCGCTGGCGGAAGCGGCGACCGATGCGCGGAGTGCGTCGCTGCCTTCAACGCCCGACGCGCGATGGCGCCGGCTGCGGTCGATCTCGACCCTGTATGAGCGATTGTCGGCCGATCCGCTCGGTACGGTTGCCGCACTGATGCAGGACCCTACCATCACCGACGCCGATGCCGCGGTGCTCGGGCGGATCGAGGATCTGATCGCGAGCCTTCGGCGGGCTTCGACGATGGGCTGATGGCGTTCACCGGTCTGCGCGCGCGATGACGGCTGCCAGCAGCACATTGGCGCCCGGTAACGCCTCGGCAAGCGTCATGTCCTCCGCTTCGTTGTGCGTGATGCCGCCGCGGCAGGGCGTGAAGATCATCGCAGCGGGGCAGATCGAGGCCATGTGATAGGAGTCGTGACCGGCTTCCGATTGCAGATCCATGGTGCGATGGCCCAGTTTTCGCGCGGCCTCCCGCAACAGCCCGATCAGGTCAGCGTCGAACGCAAAGCCACCGAAGCCCCATCGCTCGGCAACCTCGATGCGGCAGCGGCCCAGCCGGGCGGCGTTGGCGAGGCCTGATTCGACCTCCGCGACCATGCGCTCGAGCTGCGCGGCCAAGGGATGACGCATGTCGCAATAGAGGGTGGCGCGCTCGGAGATGATGCCCGGCAGGTTCGGCCAGAGGTCGAGACGCGCGGCCGTCGTCTTGCCCTCGCCCGCTGAATAGCGCCAGCCAACCTCATCGACGACAATCGCTGCATGTGCAGCACCAACCAGAGCGTTGCGCCGCAGCTCCATGGGTGTCGGTCCCACATGGGCGGTATCGCCGGTTACTTCGATGCGCATGGCCCGCGTTGGAAAACCGCCGGTGACGATGCCGACGGGTATGCCGGCTGCATCCAGCTTCGGGCCCTGCTCAATGTGCAACTCGAAGTAAGCGTCGATCGCCCGGCCGCCGACAGGGGTGCTGCCCGCGTAACCGATGCGTGACAACTCCGCGCCGACGCTCAACCCGTCGCGATCGGTGCGTCCGAGCACCCACTCCGTCGGTTCTTTTCCGGCAAAAGCCAGCGAAGCCATCATCGGGGGTGAAAATCGTGCGCCCTCCTCGTTGGTCCAGTTGACGACCTCGATCGCACGCCGGGTCGCAATGCCAGCCTGGTCGAGCGTGCGCAGCACTTCGAGCCCGGCCAGAACGCCGAGAATGCCGTCGAACCGGCCACCGGCGGCTTGCGTATCGAGGTGGCTGCCGATCAGCACCGGCGGAAGCGAGAGCTCACGCCCTTCGCGGCGGACGAACATGCTGCCGAGCCGGTCGATTGCGATGGTGTAGCCGCTTTCACGGCTCCACTTGCTGAAGAGATCGCGCATGCGACGGTCGTCGTCGGTGAGTGTGAGGCGGCGCAGGCCGCCCTTCGGGCCTTTGCCGATCTCGGCGGAGGCCATGATCGTGGCCCAGAGACGATCGCCGTCGACGGCCAAGTTGGATGCATGAGTGGGCGGCATGATCACTCCGGAAGTCTGTGGTCTGTGTGAACGATGCCACGCAGCCTGAAGCTCCGATACGGCGTACGCGCATTTTTTGAGGGCTGCGTATCGTTCCGGGCCATCAGCATTAACTGCAAGTTATTCACTCGCCGCTACTTTCTCGAGGTCAGAAGCCATCTTTGCCTTGATTCGGACCAATGCTGAACGGGCCTATCGGAACCGGAAAGAACAACTCGCTGATGGGCGAGTACTCGCTTCGTCTCGGCGAAGCGGTGCTCCGCAATCGTACTTTTGCGGCCGAAAAACATGCTCGTCTCGAGGCCGAGATCGCGAACCGGGTGAAGTCCGAGTTCGTCGCCAACATGAGCCATGAACTGCGCACCCCCCTCAATACCGTGATCGGCTTTTCCAAGCTGCTGGCCGAGAGCGAGCGGCGGAAGATCGCAGAGAAGGACGTGGTCGAGTATGCGCAGCTCATTCAGGACTCCGCCTGTCACCTGCTCTCCCTGATCAATGACATCCTTGATATCTCGAAGATCCAGAGCGGCCGCTACACCATCGAGGCGCGCGAAGTGAACATCGACGAGGTCATGGAGGCCGTCGTCGCATCGTTCCGTCCGCAGGCGTCGGACGCCGGGATCGAAATCGAGCTCCTACCGTCGGGCGCCAACTGCATCGTGCGTGGCGACCAGACGAAACTACGACAGGCTTTCGCAAACATCGTCTCCAATGCCGTGAAGTTCACGCAGAGCGGCGGCCAGATCTTCGTCGAGGTCCTTCACCATACCGACGACACGACCACCGTGTTGGTGCGCGATACCGGCGTCGGCATGGGCGATGAAGAGATCAAGGTCGCCATGACGCCGTTCGGCCAGGTCGACGGAGGCCGCTCCCGCTGGCGCGAAGGCGCCGGGCTAGGCCTGCCGATCGCCATCGCACTCGTCGAGCTGCACGGCGGTCGGATCGAAATCAACAGTGCCAAAACCATGGGAACCGAGGTGGCCATCACGCTGCCATCGCCCCAGTTCGTGTCCCTTATTCGACGCCAGGACCCGGGCTACAGCCCGGGTCAGGGCTGAGCCAGCCGGTTATCGGAAGGTCGTATCATGCAGATGAAGCAAACGAGTGATCGCAAAAGTCGCGACGACGGTTCGATCGGCAGAATCGTCTCGGTCACGGGATCGAAAGCGATCGTGCTGCTCGATTCGAGCCCGGAGGCGCTACAACGCGATCCGGCGAACCGGCCGGAGATGGGCACGCTGCTCGCCATCGATACGTCGAGGACGATCGTGCTGGCGATCGTGTCCGCGCTCAATGTGCCGGTGCCGGCGCAGCGCGAGGGTGACTCCGAGGTGTGGATCGCTGAACTCGGCCTCGTCGGCGAGCTGAAAAAAGGCCGTGACGGCCGCCCGGAGACGTTCAATCGCGGCGTGTCGGTATATCCCTCACTCGGAGACCGCACGCGCGTCGCCGTCAAACATGAACTCGAGATCGCTTTCTGCGGCGACACTTCGACGTCGGTGCGCGTCGGTTGCATTCGGCAGGATTCGACCATCCCTGCCATGGTCCGCGTCGACGATCTGCTCGGCAAACATTTCGCGATCCTCGGCACGACCGGCACCGGCAAGTCGTGCACGACGGCGCTGATCTTGCGCTCGATCCTGGAGCGCAACCCGGCCGCCCACATTGTGCTGCTCGACCCGCACAACGAATACTCGACCGCGTTCCCCGAATGGGGCGAGGTGATCAGCCCGCGCAACATGCAGCTGCCGTTCTGGCTGCTGACGTTTGAGGAGCTGGTCGAGGTGGTGATCGGCGACGCAGCCGACAAGAAGCAGCAAGAGATCGACATGCTGCAAGAGCTGATCCCGATCGCCAAGAGCCGCTATTCGACCGGCCGCGGCAAGGAGCAGCAGGCCGTCCGGACGCGCATCCTCGACACCGGCAAGTTCACGGTCGACAC
>JANOJW010000263.1:0-2532 GCA_031418955.1 Hyphomicrobiales bacterium
CACAGCGGACTGGACGACACGTCTTCTGTTAGTTCGACGAAATCCCTTCGCGCTGATCCCTGATCCCCGATCCCTGATCCCTGATTAACTGGCATAACCTTCGGCGTCATGCCCGCCGTGGTATTCCTTCCCTTCCGGACGCCGAATCTTCGAGTGCACGACGACGTTGCCGCGACGCAGGCCCCTGAAGTCCTCGAGCGACGCGTAGCCGCGCTTCTCCATGAACTGCTCCATGCCTTCGATCAGCGCCTTGATCACGTTGGGACCGATCGCGCGATCGAGCATCGCGGCCGTGCAGACTTGCACCGTGCCGCAGCCGAGCAGGAAGTAGTTGAGCGCGTGGCCGAAGTCGGCAATGCCGCCGATACCTGAGAACGCCTTGTCTGGAAATGCGTTGGTGAGCGACGCCATCTTCGCCAGCGATTGCGGCAGAATCGCCGGCCCGCCAAGTCCGCCGCTCGACACCAGGCCGTCGACGTTCATCTCGAAGTCGAGCGTCTCGGGATCGATCAGCGGCAGCGAAGGGAAGGTGTTCGACGACACGATCGCATCGGCCCCGCCGCGAAACGCCGCACTCGCCTCTTCGACAATGTCCGTCGTCGACGGCGTGAGCTTGGCCCACACCGGAATCTTGGCGACCTCTTTCACCACTTCGGTGACGATCGACACCTGCTCCTGATCCTTGCCGATGTTCGAGCCCATGTCCTTGCGGTCCATGTGCGGGCACGACAGGTTCAGCTCGAAGGCATCCGCGCCCGCGTCCTGGCACGCCTTGGCGAGCGTCTGCCAATGTGCGAGTTCGGTGTCGCTACCAGACCCCGCCATGATCGACGCAATCAACATGCGGTCCGGGTGCGCCTTCTTGATGCCCTCGATCTTCGGGATCCACCAGTCGAGCGCCTTGTCGGAAATGAGCTCCCAGTTCCACGATGAGTGCAGCGCGGTATCGGGCTTCTTCTGCATCGACAGCCGGCCGTCGAGCGTCGAACGCAGGAACTTGGTCTTGGGTCCGGCGACGTTGGTGACCGGGTGCAAGCCGATCGTCTTGGTGACGACGCCACCCCACCCGGCCTCGAACGCGCGAATGATGTTCGACTCGGACTCGGTCGGCGGCGCCGACGAGAGCAGGAACGGGTTGGTGAACTTGAGGCCCGTGAACGTGACCGAAAGATTCGGCTTCATGGGCCGATTATGGGTGCTGGGGTGCTGGGGTGCAAGGGTGCGGCTGCTCATGTCGAACTGGCTCCGCGCCTGGCGCACGGGTGTAGGATTGAGCCATGAAAGTCGCTACCGGGAGAATCGTGGAGGGCAAGGTCGTCCTGGAAGGGGAGCCCTTGGCCGAAGGGTCGGTGGTCACCGTTGTCGCGCGAGAAGGTGACGAGGCCTTCGAGGTGTCCGATGATGAGGAGCGCGCGCTCCTCGAGGCGATTGCTCAGGCAGACCGCGGCCAAGTCGTCTCTTGGGAAGAATTGCGAGAGAAGTTACGTCACTCCGCGTGAACACCCCGCTGCGGCTTCAGATCACGGAGGACGCTGGACGGCAGATCTCAGAGACGGTTGCGTGGTGGGCCAAGAACAGGCCAACGGCGCCAGGAGCGGTCCTTGAAGATCTTGACCGCATCTTCGAACTACTCTGTCTACAACCTGCCATGGGCTCAAGAGCTCGGCGCACGAGGCTATCAGGAGTGCGGCGAGTCACCCTCTCTCGCATTCGGTATCACCTGTACTATCGAGTCGCTGCCGATGCCGTTCAAATTCTTGCTCTGTGGCACACCAGTCGCGGTCTGGACCCAATCCTTTGAGCGGAGCGCCGCCGAGTCAGAGCGTCGGGACATGAACCGCCAGTGCGCCTGACGCTGGCACCATACGCGAGTTCAAGTGTCGCGCGAGCAATGCGAATCGTTTCGATAGAATGACTTGCGCCCGCCTCGAATGACAGCAATAATCCGCGCGATTGGGGTGGGCTTCCAAGTAAGGCTGTCAAGGCAAGGGCGCGTGTCAATTCGTGCCAGACATCCAATGAAGTTAGGCGGACTACGGTAAGGCCCGGGTTGAGCCAAGGTGCAAGGCCACTCGCATCTGCCTTGGGCTGGAAGGTTGCTGATGCATCACTTCGTCCAATTTCACAATCCAGACGTGTGGGGAGAAGCAGTCAGTCTCAAAGACGCGTTTCGGGTATCGACGACAAAGTCTGTTCGCCGCCTTCCTGGCCAACGGATGTGGCTGCTATCGAGGACCGGGAAGCCCCGCCACTATTTCATTGCCACTACATTCGTCGTCGACGGCATCGTGTCGGATCGGCGTCGCCAGTTTCCTAACACGGTCTCAGGCACACGTCGAGGTCAAAGGCACATCGGGGTCTCTGGCGGCCTTCATAATCACCGCCAACGAAATGCGTCAATTCCGCGAGGATCCACTGTGGCGTTTGGCGGTCGTTACCGAGGCCAAAAGTCATCCCGAGATGTCGATCCTGACTCCGGCTCAACTATCGCGGCGCTACGAGTTCGTCGCAAAGGACCACTACGCCAATCCT
>JANOJW010000264.1:0-1779 GCA_031418955.1 Hyphomicrobiales bacterium
ACGCCTCCTCGTCATCCTCGGCGCAATGCATGTTGACGACGAGACGCCATTCCTTGCGGTCCATCTTGCGGCCGTGCCTGGCGGCTTCGTCCTCCGCGATCTTCCATTGCTGCGACAGCGCCTCGGGACCGCCCGGAATACCGGCGCCGAGCGACAGCACCGCGGTGCCGTACTTGCCGGCCATGACCATGGCGGCCGGCGTCTGCGTCGAGGCGACCGCGATCTTGAAATGCGGGTCGGTGTAGGGCGCCAAGTGCAGGCGGGCCTCGCGCATCTCGAACCAGTCGGTCTTCATCGTCACCGGCTCCTCGCACTTGAGAAGCTGTGTGATGGCGTCGAGCGACTCGTCCATGCGGCGGCGCTGCGTCTCGGCGGGGATCGCCAGCATGTAGGCGTCGGAGACGAGGGCGCCGGGACCACAGCCGAGCATGGCGCGCCCGCGCGTCATGTGATCAAGCTGGACGAAGCGCTGCGCCACCATGAACGGGTGGTGATAAGGCAGCGACGTCACGCCCGAGCCGATGCGGATGTGCTTCGTGCGCTCGGCGGCTGCCGCGATGATCAGCTCCGGCGAGGCGATCGTCTCCCAGCCTGCGGAATGATGCTCGCCGACCCAGGCCTCGTCGTAGCCCAGATGGTCCAGCCACTCGATCAGCTCGATGTCGCGACGAATAGCGAGCGTCGGGTTGTCGCCGACGCGATGGAACGGCGCGAGAAAAATGCCGAAGATATGTCCCTTGTGCGCCACGTCGCGTCTCCTGCTGGCTATCGATCGGCGCGCACGTTAGCGTGCAGGTCATGCCATGACCACCCATGTTACGCAGCCCATCCATGCAGGACGCTCTATGCTCACGCTGCTCCTGTTCCGACACGCCAAATCGAGCTGGCAGGTTCGCAACCAGCCGGATGCCGAGCGCCCGCTCAATGCGCGGGGTCGCCGCGCCGTGCCGCTGATGGGCCGCTATATGGCGGCGAACGGGCTCGCGCCCGACCATGTGCTGTGCTCGTCGGCTGTACGCACGCGTGAGACCGCGGCCCTTGCGCTCGCCGAGATGCCGGGTGCGCCGGAGCCGGTGTTTCTCGATGCGCTCTATCTCGCGGCGCCCGCGCGGATGCTCGCGGAAATCCACAAGGCGGCCGCGACTGTCAAATCGCTCATGCTGATCGGGCACAATCCCGGTATGCATGAGTTCGTCATCGACCTCGCCGGCAGTGGCAATGGGGAGGCGCGGCGGCGCACCCGCGAAAAATTTCCGACAGCGGCTCTCGCCGTGCTCGCGTTCGACGTCGCACGCTGGACGGACGTCCAGCCGGGAGTCGGGCGCCTCGACCTGTTCGTGACGCCGCGCCTCGTGGAGGACGACGGCGAGCCTGACGACGATTGAGGCGCCGTGCCGACTTCTGCCGACTTCTGCGCCGCGCTATTCCGCCTGTCGTCGAATTCGCCTACGGTCGTGCATCTTCCGCCAAGGAGCCGCCAGCCATGTCCGACACTCAGCGCTCGCCCCGCGGCCTCGCCGTTGCCGTCACCGACCTGACGCCGCCGTGGTCGCGCGCCGCCCGGCCGATCGTGTTCCATCACGGCATCGGCACCAATCGCGACATCTGGGCGGGGTGGCTCCCCGCTCTCGCAAGTTCCCACCGCTGCGTGCGCTTCGACATGCGCGGCTATGGCCTGTCCGACATGCCGCCGAAAGAGCACAAATTCACCATGGACGAGATGCTCGCCGATCTCATGGAGGTCGTGGCGATGGCCGGCAGCGGGCCGGTGCATCTCGT